>NZ_JBALMU010000238.1:862-2481 GCF_036962285.1 Bacillus sp. JJ634 | reverse complement strand
GTATAGTATTACTTAGTGTAGTAGTAGTAATAGCCCTTATAGATGTTGTTCCTCTTTTTAAAGATTGGTATAGAAGGATACACATCGGTAGATTTACTGATCGGCAAATATGGAATAAATCAATAACTGAAAAAGCAGTTCATTGGCTAAATAAAACCCCTACAATTAAAGTAACGGATAATACACGATTAATTGCGATTGATATATTAAAAGGAAATTACAAAAAAAATGCAATTCAGTATTGGCAGGAAGCAGCATTGCTTTTAGGGTTATCAGAATATTTGAAAGAGTATGATGATTATAAAGTGAAGAAACAAATTAATCAATTTTTGAAAATGAAATTTGATAAAAATGGTCAATGGATAGAAAAGCCAAAACATATCGATGGGGCTATACTTGCATATTCAATCATGAAATTACATTTTATAGACACAGATCAATATAAGTCAGCTTTAGATTATACTTGGGAATTAATAAAGGAGCATATTGGTGAAGATGGTACAGTCGAATATAGAAAGTCCATGAAATCCTATCGGTATGTAGATACGATAGGGTTTATTTGTCCCTTTTTGGTAGCTTACGGTAAAAAATATGATATTAATGCTTGCATCGATTTAGCAGTAAAACAAATTAAAGAATATGAACAATATGGAATGTTAGCTACTCATTATATTCCTAGTCATGCTTATAACATAGAAAATAAAATGCCAGTAGGATTATATGGCTGGGGCAGAGGGCTTGGATGGTTTGCTATAGGTCTTATAGACATGTGGAATGAGTTGCAAGACCAAGATGAAGATAAATTAGATTTAGAACTGATGATAAAGAAATTTGCTAAAACTATACTGGATTTTCAACAAGAAAAAGGAAATTGGAATTGGACTGTAACTAGGAGTGAAAGTCGTCCAGATTCTTCTACAACTGCTACGCTTGGATGGTTTTTAATTAATGCTGCGAAAATAGAGGATATTTCAAAACCATGCTTGGATAGTACAGAAAAAGCTATAAATTATCTGATGACTGTCTCAAGAAGAAACGGAGAGATTGACTTTTCACAAGGGGATACGAAAGACATTGGGGTTTATTCTATGTTATTTAACATACTACCATTCACACAAGGATATAGTATTAGAATGATTAATCTATATAAAAAAGTCCAAAGTGAGATGGAAAAATAAATGAAAAAAATTGTTAATTATGTGAAAACAAGACTCAGAAAATATATTTTAGAAGAAATTTGGCTTGAGGATTATATAAAACTAGGAATGATAATAGGAGAAAATTGTTCCATTCAACCTGGTGTAGTATTTGACTATTCGCATTGTTGGTTGATAAAAATTGGTGATAATGTAACGATTGCACCAGAAGCATATATTTTAGCACATGATGCCAGTACAAAAAGTATAAGTGATTTTACTAAAATAGGTAATGTTACAATTAAGGATAATGTATTTATTGGAGCGAGGGCTTTAATTATGCCAGGGGTAACAATAGGAGAAAATTCTATAATTGCTGCTGGAAGTGTAGTTACAAAATCAATTCCAGAAGGAAGCATAGTTGCGAGTAATCCTGCTAAAGTTATATCTTCTATAGATAAATATAAGATAAAAATAGATTAT
>NZ_JBALMU010000238.1:0-823 GCF_036962285.1 Bacillus sp. JJ634 | reverse complement strand
ATAATAATAGTTTTACCATTAGGGGAAATATTACGAGGTTCCAAAAGCAAAAAATGTATACAGAATTGCTAAATAAAAACGGATTTGTTGAATAAGATTTTTCTTTATTCATTACTAATCTGGATTATTTTCTACTTAAGATAGCACTTGCACCATTCTTTAAAATGCGGGGTGTTTTCATTGTTCATTTAACAACAGTATATATTTGAGGGGAAAAACATGAGAACAAAAAACTCTATCATCAATATAATTTTTGGTTTAGGAAGCCAAGTTATCATAACAGCATTAAGTTTTTTTTCAAGAACCGTATTCATTAATAGTTTAGGAATTGAATATTTAGGAATAAACGGGTTATTGACCAATATATTGATGATGTTATCCTTAGCCGAAGCTGGGATCGGTGCAAGTATCATGTATAGTCTTTATAAACCCGTTGCAGATAATGACTATCGAAAAATAAATATATTAATGAAGTTTTATCGAACTGCGTACGTTGTAATTGCAATCATTGTTCTTTTGCTAGGTCTTATTCTTATGCCGTTTATTGGATTTTTCGTTAAAGATTCAAGTGTAGAAAATATTCATTTTATTTATCTTATATTTTTAATTAATACAGTTTTACCTTTTTTATATGTGCATAAAAATTCATTTTTAAATGTTTGTCAGAAAGGGTATATCGTTACAGGTATATACACAATTTCTTCAGTTATATCTCTAGGTTTCAAAATTGGAATTCTACACTATACAAATAACTACATATTATATCTAGTAATAGAGAGTATAACTACATTGGTTACTTCTATTATATTGGCTAGAGTCGTAA
>NZ_JBALMU010000237.1:0-1012 GCF_036962285.1 Bacillus sp. JJ634 | reverse complement strand
TTCTTGGTGAAAATCGATTTAATCAGGTTGAATGCATCTCTCTAGATATTCTATTACTCCTAGCAAATGCATATATATTAGGCAAAACCTTAAACGGGAGGTAGAGAAATGTCAATTGCAAGACATGACTCTTGGAATCAGGATGAAGATGTATTATTGGCTGAGGTAGTGTTACGACATATCCGAGATGGGAGCACACAGCTCAAAGCATTTGAAGAAGTCGGTAGAGAACTATCAAGAACTCCATCGGCCTGTGGGTTCCGTTGGAATTCCTTTTTGCGCAAGCGATATAAATCAAGAATTGAATTGTCAAAAAAGCAGAGAAAAGAAAACAAGATAAAGCCTTACCGTGGCATCGACAAGGCACTTTCGACATTTTCAAAAGATGAAATTAAAGAAAATCGTTATAAATTACAGAATGTGAGTGACTCCGCATCTTCTATTACGATGCAAGAGGTCTTATTATTCTTGACAAAAATGGATATGTCTTCACGATTATGGAGTAAAGAAAAAGAGCAGCTTTCCCAAAGTTATCAAATAATATTGGAACAGAATAACACTTTACGAGAAGATAATAATCGGCTACAAAACAAGCTAAATGAAGTGGAAGCAGACTATCGGGCTTTGTTGCAAGTTATGGAGCGTGCTAGAAAGTTGGTTGTATTGGAAGAAAAGGAACGAGTCTGATAATGAGATTAAAATGATAGTTTAGAAAGGGTTAATAAATGAATGGATGTCAGTTTAATTAGGTGAAAAAATGTGATTTCGATTTATTCAATATCCTAATACTAGACTGAACCCTTACCACTTCTGGGATACAAATATTAATAGCAATAATTAAAAAATTAATGTGCATATATTTAGCCTGCCTGAAATGCGCTCTCAGACGAAATTAACTTTCTTTTATGAACCTCCAGCCCATTCATTGCAATACAGAGCTGTTCAGAAACATCATTTTTTGATGTTTAAACAGATAAATCAAATAATCTTTAACTAGTTTCTTCTATTATAT
>NZ_JBALMU010000236.1:183-992 GCF_036962285.1 Bacillus sp. JJ634 | reverse complement strand
TGACAATGTATTAATCAACTAAAAGCCTTGATACTACTAGTATCGGGGCTTTTTTATTACCTTTGTAGGTTTCATATCTCCAAATATTTTACTTGTATTTTGGCTGGCTTCTTGAAAATCTAGTGACTTATTTAATAGTTTGATTCTTTAATCAGTAACCAGTCTCCTTATCTATAAGGAAAAGAAGACCAGTTATGTAGTGATTACTTTAAAAAATAGTCGAATGATATGAATCCGTATATGGAAACACAAACAATAACTGAGCAAATCACCCACATAATTCCTTTATTTCTAAAAACAGCAAGTACAGTATCCAAAAGGATGCCCTCCTTATCAAGTAGGTTAGTTTCAGTATATGTCATTCGTTCATATATTGATTGCTGGATAAAAAGTGCTAGTGTTTATGAATGCTTGCTTGAAGTTTGAAAGCGGAGAGTAGACCAAAACTACGCAGCAAAGGAGCAAGGTTAACCGATTTATTTATGAATGGAAACCCCAGTACCAATTGGAACTCTAGATGATAAGTCTAGAACATCATGATTAAACATTCTAATACATCCATGTGAGACATTCTTACCGATTGAAGCTGGATTATTTGTTCCGTGTATACCGTAGTGGAGCCTTGATAATCCCATCCAAAGCACTCCAAATGGTCCGCCGGGGCTAGGCTGTTTATTGATAATCGTGTATGTCCCGGAAGGTGTTGGTGATAATATTTTTCCAACTGCAATTGGGTAAGTTTTTATAAGTCTGTTTCCATCAAAAAGTTTTAATTGATGTCGTGATGTTGATACGTCAATCCATCTCGC
>NZ_JBALMU010000236.1:0-146 GCF_036962285.1 Bacillus sp. JJ634 | reverse complement strand
ATGAAGTTCAACCCCGTTTTTTAAATAATGTATGAAGTAACTAAGGCGTTTGTTAATGAACAGGGATTGAGTAAGCAGTTAATGAGAAAATAAAGAAAGCAACTTAATGAACAGAATGCACAATAAAAGAGCAAGGCTCACTGGTG
>NZ_JBALMU010000235.1:0-1447 GCF_036962285.1 Bacillus sp. JJ634 | reverse complement strand
AATTAATATATTAGCTTTTATTATTTAACATATCGAAGTTAATAATTCAATAAATAATGGAAGTGATACTAATGAAGTATGATGTAATCATTATCGGTGCAGGGCAAGCTGGACTTTCAATGGGATATTACTTACAACAAATGGATTTATCTTTTTTAATTCTCGATAAAGGAGAAGAGGTAGGGGCAGTTTGGAAAAATAGGTATGATTCTCTTAAGTTATTTACCCCACGTTCTTATAGTTCATTACCCGGACTAGCTTTAGAAGGCAATCAGAGTGTTTACCCCACAAAAGATGAAATAGCCAAGTATTTATCTTTTTACGCTGAAGCGTTTAGCCTTCCTGTAAAGCTAAGAACTATAGTTCAAGGTTTATATAAAGATGAGGATAGCTTTCGAATCTTAACTGATAAAGGAGAAATACTAGCTAAAAATGTAGTTATAGCAACCGGACCCTTTCAGAACCCATTTGTTCCAGAGTTTGCGAAAACACTGTCTAATAATGTTTTGCAGCTTCATTCGTCTCAATATAAAAATTCAAAGCAACTAAGAGATGGACCTGTATTAGTAGTGGGGGGAGGAAATTCAGGAGCACAAATTGCAGTTGAATTATCAAAACAAAGAGAAACTTATTTATCAGTTAATCATAAAATGAAGTTTTTACCACAAAGTGTAATGAACAAAAGCATTTTCTGGTGGTTTGATAAACTGGGAATATATAGAGCAAGTGTGAATACTAAAGTAGGTCAGTACATAAAAAATAACCCTGACCCAATTTTTGGATTTGAACTTAAATCTCTAATAAAGAGTGGAAAAGTAATATTAAAGCCACGAACTATATCAATACAAAATGACAATATTATTTTTGAAGACAATAGTGAAGTACACGTTAATAATGTGATATGGTCAACAGGTTTTGTATCTGATTATAAATGGATTGATATAGCTAAAGTTTTGGACGAAAAGAGTCAGCCAATTCACCAAAGAGGTATTACATCAATAGATGGATTATATTTTTTAGGATTGCCGTGGCAATATAGTAGAGGTTCTGCACTTCTTCAAGGGGTCGGAGTAGACGCAGAATATTTGATTAAATATATCCTAGATAAAAGTTGAAATTGGAAATTAAATTTTTTATCCAAATAAACCATTTATAAGAAAGATGAACTGCTTATATGCAGTTTTTAAATAAAGATGGGGAATTTATAAAAGTTTAATCAAAAATCCTACTGTAGTAAATGTAGGATTTTGTTTTGTTCAATAATCAGGAGCGATTATTGAACAAAACAATATTAAACTTCAACGATAATTAGTGCTGATTTATTTGTTTGTATGACTAAATGAGTAACCTTCTAATTTTATACTACATACATGATGTATAACGAATCCTCTTAACATGAATCTCCCTTATGGTATAAAAAGAAATTCAGTTTAGGATAAAACAAATG
>NZ_JBALMU010000234.1:0-1053 GCF_036962285.1 Bacillus sp. JJ634 | reverse complement strand
CATTTAGTATTACCATATCTTTATACTGAATCTCACGAAATTCCTTTAAAAGCATTCCCGCATAATAACCCATAGTAGCAGAACATCTAGATGATTTTGATTCTATAGATGAATCAATAATTTCAGCTATATATTCTAAGTTAGCTTCTTTTTGAAGATATTTTTCTAATTTATTTATATAAGCATCCGTTACAGAATTTTCCTCTACCACCGTTGTAAATTTTATTAAAAAACGTTTAAATTTTTGTCTTTTCGCCAAGCTTAGTGCCGACAAAGTTAATTTTAATGGCAAAACGGCACTCCCTACTGTATCTAGGTAATCATTGTAAGATGTTATCCATTTATCAAGTTTATTCCCTAGTTCTGAAGCATTCTTTACTAAATCTGTAACTATCTTTATTGAAGTTTCTTCTGGCAACACATCTCATACCCTTCCTATGAATTTATAAATGGACTCTTTTTAGTTTATACGATCTGTTATAAATAGCATAAATATCTTACCATTATAAGCGAAATATGTGGTAAATTTTACAGTATATTTATCATACCGTAATCTGTAAATTTGGGGGTAGTTTAATGTTAGGACATATAGGCATACTTGCAAGTCATTCAGACACTTTCGGAGAAAAAAAATCTGTAGATGAAATACTAGAAATAATTCAACAATTACCCTTACTGACTTCTTTTATATCCCTTTCTCAAATCTCCACAGAAGTCTACAATGAAGGACACTTTAAAAATAACTTTAAAGAATTATATTTTAATTTATTAAATGATACTTTTAAAAAGAATCCACCTCCAGAGTGGGTTTCTCAAAAAGTCTATCAGGAATTAAAAAATAAGATTAATAAAATTGAAAATACGGTTGCTTTTTCAGCACAAAGTATCTTACATATGTGGAAATGGTTGTTGGCTTACGGAAATATAGATCAAATAAACCACTTACAGGATTCCGAATTAAATACTATTCAGCTATATTACCTTTCATTAATGACTAATGATTACTTGTATAGTGGTACTAATAAAAATGAAGAATTATATGCTGAATTATTT
>NZ_JBALMU010000233.1:0-1204 GCF_036962285.1 Bacillus sp. JJ634 | reverse complement strand
ATAATAAACGTTTTAGATGATTGGAATTTAGTAGATAAGTGCTTCATGAGAATGGTGTCAGATTTTGAAAGTATTTACCAAATTAATCGTATTATGTAATAAAACCTATACATAATAGAAGAGAGTGAAATCATTCACTCCCTTTCATTTGTAAAATCTCGGTCATGATGTCTTTTCCGAATAGTGCCATATTCCGTTTACCACTTTACAAGGCAGGGATACTTATGGACAGGGCAGATGCTATAAACAAACGATATCGTACAAGATGGTGGCGATAAACAATGTGTAAATTAAAAAGATGTAATAGCTTTTTGTGTCTATTAATATTTGGGGTTGTATTTATACTAGAGATGGTTATATAATACTCGCTATTCGTTTAAAAAGCGTCATGAAAATTTTAATTTATGTAACGGGAGTCTGTAATGAAAAAGCAATTAATAGCAAGGTTATTAAAAATGAATCTTAACATGATAAAATAGATATAAATACCTTCGGAGGTGACTCAAATGAAGTGGGAGGATGTATGTCAAGCGTTCCCGGAACAATGGGTATTGATTGAAGCTGTACAAGCTTATACGAATGAGGAAAGTGAGCGTATTTTACAAGATGTTGCTCCTTTAAAGAAATTCTCTAATTCTCCAGATGCAATGAAAGCTTATCAAGAACTTCATCGTGAAAATCCTACTCGTGAATTATATGTTCTTCATACTAATCGTAAGAATCCCAATATCATTGAGAAAAAGTGGGTAGGTGTGAGGCGGTAGTGAAAAGGTTAATCATTGAAGGTGGGCTATTAATTACGGATATGGAATTAACATTTAGAGGACAATCATTATGGATTAAGCGTGTTTTAGTTGACACAGGTTCAGGAGGTACAATTATTTCAACAGATTTAGCCGAGTCGATAGGAATAATTGCTGAAGAAGATGACATGATATATCGTATCAGTGGAGTTGGTGGTTCAGAATTTGTCTTTTCTAAAACGGTTGATTCAATCAAAATTGGACAAGCAGAGATAAGAGATTTTCCGTTAGAAGTCGGGGCAATGAATTATGGTTTTGATTTAGATGGTATTATTGGGCTGGATTTTTTACAGGTAATAAAAGCAATCATTCATATAGACAAACTAATAATAGAGTTTAATTAAAGGGCAAGTATAGACGATTATTCTGTACTTGTCTTTTAATTTTTAGAGTAATAGTAT
>NZ_JBALMU010000232.1:0-4015 GCF_036962285.1 Bacillus sp. JJ634 | reverse complement strand
AGTAAAATAAAAAAAGTAAAAAGTATAATAAAAAATATTTTACATCAAAAAAGGCACCAACAGGTGCTTTTTTATTGAATCACTCGAATATTCATCATGATAAAATCGGCAACGCTTCTCTCTGTAGTAAAATAAAAGTTGTCAATTCGTGTAGAAACGGAAAAATGCGGACGGAGATATCAAATTAACAATACTTTAGTTATATTTTGATAGAATTGCTAACTATATCTAAGATTTATATTTTACTAGCAAAAGGAGAAAACAATAATGAAAAAAATACAATTGATTTTGATACTACTTCTTTTATTTTCTTACACTCCTCAGCTTGCAGCTGCAAAACCAAATGAAGAATCTACAAATACTGCAACTACCGAGAATCCACCAAAGATTGCGTACCAATGGGATAAGGCAGAAGAAGGGTTTTACCACTTTTCGTTTACTAGTGACACAAGTAAAGTTAGTAGTACGGATAAATTAAATACTTTCATTGAACAGCTAACAAAATTTAAAAAAGACCATTCAAATGAGAAAGTGATTGGATATCAGCCAATTTATCTTCCAGATAACTCCATCACTGGTTATACAGTTTCAACAGAAAAAAAGACAATAAATGGTACAATCCTTGCTGCAATTATTACTGGTATTATTACAGCACTTATTGGGCTTAGTACCTTAATTTATACAATGAGGAACAACCGTAAGACTCTCTTTGTTAACAGTATTACTTCCGAACGAGTAAAGTGGATGGGACAATTGAAAGAATATGTAGCAGAATTTATCTCCCTAGCCAGCTTTTATAACGAAAAGCCAATCTTAGAAGATGCCAAAGAAAAAGGGGAATACCTCGATAAAATCGTACATGCGAAGGCAAAAATAAACCTTCATTTGAACTATCGCGGAGATGAAGATAAAAAAATAATGAAGCTCGTTGATAAAATGTCTGAAAACATAATGAAAACTTATGATGCTTTGGCTTTACTAAAAAAATCTGATAAAGAAAAAGTTGCCTATGTCCTCGAAAAGAATAAGGAGCAACTGGATAAACGAATTTTTTCAAAAATGGACAAAATAATTGAAGAAGATATTAAATCACAGAACCATCGTGATGCAAATTCATTCAATAAAATTGCATCTGATATAATTCGCGAATCTCAAAATGAGGAAATTGAAATCTTCAATGACCGTTTTAAAAAAGAATTTAGTCAATTAAAATCAGAGCTCCAAAATAACAGTGACATTTTACTTCAACTGACCCAAAAGTATTTGAAAGAAGAATGGAATAGAGTTAAAGAAGAAGCAGAAAAAGGAAATATTTCAAAATGATTTTTTATTTAGAAATGACTATGTTAAATAACTCTGTTGATATTTGATAAAAAACAAACAAATGTTCTATAATATAAGAAAGGACATTTGTTTGGCGGTTTTACAATGACATTAAGAGAATTAAAAGAAGAACCATTATGGTAAAGAAGGGAGGCTGCCAAACAGCCTCCTTTTTTTCACTTACATCAATATTATTGATTAACATAGCCTTTTAATAAAAGACAAAAGAACCATGCTTTATAGAAAAATTTATCTCATGACTTCCGATTTTTATTTTTATAAAGCTGTCTATACGATTTTTTCCCTGAAGTATTATATTTAGGGGAATGTTTTCTGATTAATTCTTCTTCTATTTCTTTTCTCCCTAAAGGCAGTTGGACAAATACGATGGTATAGGCAGAATCGGTAAATAATTTGGGCCCTACTTTTTTATATAGTCCATGACTGCGATTCAGCCTTCTTACCCTCTTCTTTACATTGCTTGATTCTCCCACATAAATCATTTCATCATTTTCATACACCACATACACCCCGTTTGAAAAGTCGCATTTATTTTTCCAGTCGGGGTTGTTCAATTGATGTCTGGGTGCTGTTTTGAGATATTCTTCCACATGATGTAATAAATTTGCCCATATATCTAGATGTTCTCTATAGTATTCTTTCATGTTTCCCCTGCTTTCTCTATATGTATGGTAAAGATTACCTTACTATTATAATAGAAAAGGTAGTTATAATGGTTGAAAAATTTCAAGAGCTGTCCAATGAGGCTGTAGCAGCAATGTTCTTTTGGAAGTTTACTAGAAATTCTCTGCATTTTTGCTTTCCGACCGTTTTGACTTATGGTTCGGTGTCTAACTTTACTTTAGTCCATGCATTTCCCAATTTTATAGCCTTAATAGTTGCTGTTGAAACAGGATAATCTTCTGCAATGTTTTTAGGGCTTTCTCCCTTTTGTAACCGTTTCTTTATTTGAATTATTTGTTCTAGAGTCAATTTCCCTCTAACTATTGGTTGCAAGTTAAGATGAGCAAAAGCATCTTTAAGTTTTGCATTTTTAATTCTAGAAATGGTGGCTTGCGTTACATTAAATTCTTCTGCTAAATTGTATTGTTTTTCCCCTTCAGCTAATCTCTTGTGTATTTCTAGTACCTGTTCATCTGTTAATTTTCTTTTAAAAGAATTCGCAGCTTGCTTTCCTCCTTTTTTGAACGCTTCTTCTTTTACTTTCATTAATTCCTCTATATCTATACCGGTCTGTTCTCTTTTCATTTTTAAATAAGCATTTAGTTCCTCTTCTGTAACATCAAATGTTCCGTATATGTTGTGTAAACTTCCTTTAAATCTGGGATTGTGGCATTTTTCACACAAAATAATACCGTTTTCTACATCAAATTGTAGGTGCGGGTGATAGGCAAAACTTTTAATATGATGAGCTTCTAAAAATACCCCTTTTCCATACGCTCCACACGCTTGACATGTATGAAAATCTTTAATTAGTACACCATTTTTCCATTTCGCATATTCATCACTTAATCGGATTAACTGTGACTTAGCCGTTATTCCCCCTTTCCATGAAGGGTTGTTTTCTCCTTTCCTTCCTTCAACAATACAGTGCCTGCAAATATTTTTTCTTTTCTTATCCAATGCATTCCTTAAAGAGATGAATTGAGGTTCCATTGGATGTTTTACACAAGTGAATGCCATTTCTATATCAGCAGAAGTAAAAGTATCTTCTAATAACACAGCATTTTTTGAAGCGAATATTTCTATAGCCTTCTCTAAATCATATTTTCTAGGTTTTTTAATGTTTTCAAACGTTTTTTTGACGTTTTCCCTAGCTACATTTGCTTTTATTTCTTGTACGCATTTCTTGCATCCATTTGAATTGCTGTATTTTAAACCATGCCAAGTATACTCATATTCACCTAATTCTGAGTGAGTTAAGCATAAAAGTTTAACATTGCCATACCAAACATAATGTGCCGAAAGTATGGTTACGTTCTTCTTTTTACTGATTTCTTGAAAAACTGGAGGAATAGGTTTGTCTTTATTCCTCTTTTCTTTCCTTATCTCTTCTAAAAGGCAGCCACAACTCTTATTTGTATTTCCTCGTAATGCTTTTCCTAGTACAACTTTTTCAGTTCCTTTTTCACAAGAGCATTTACATAACCATAAATCATATTTTTTATTATATTTATGTACATTTTCATAATCTCTTCGAATCACAGTCCACTTCCCGAACGTTTTGCCTAACATTTCTTGCTCTAAATTTCTTTTCACCTGTTCAACCTCCCATGTCATCAACTTAAAATTGACTTTGTTAAACATTAATATCGGATGGGACATACTTATCATTGATTCAAAAAAGAAAGCATGGATATTACCTCCATGCTTTCTACAATTATAAAAATAATAAAACTTCCTGCCTTTCAATACTGTTTTCATCTAATTCTTCAATGAGTTTATTTTTCATAATATTGATTAAACGACCATTTTTAAATTTAAAATACTCCAGATAGTTCCTTAATAAATAGTCCGCCACATGTCTAGACAAGCCAAGATTTTGAAGGGTAATTTCTGCACTGCTCCTTGTTCCGTACTCGATAAAATTTGCCCAATTTGTCCCCGCATTATCTTTCCCCAACACCTCTTGCAACATTAAATAATAATGATTTACATATTTTTGAATATG
>NZ_JBALMU010000231.1:0-2748 GCF_036962285.1 Bacillus sp. JJ634 | reverse complement strand
GAATAACTTCCATACTAAAAATGTATAAGATCTATGATATTTTTTCTTTAATATCACTTTCTAAATCAATTAATTTTTGTTCCAGAAGTTGTTTAAAGTATTTCCGATCTTCTTTACTCTTATTTTTCACAAAGATAGGATCGCCAAAAATTAGGTAAGCCCTTTTCCTTAATAAAAGTTCTTTAAGATTATTAGGCCCTTTATAAACTGCAGGAATTATAGGGACATTTGACCGTTGGGCGATGGTTATCGCCCCCTGCTTTAAAGCTATTTGTTCATTTGTTCTAGTTCCACTTGGAAATATTCCTACAATTTCCCCTCTTGAAAGTAATTTGTAGGGTATTTTTAAAACACTTGTCCCAGGGTTATCTCTGTCTACAGGAAATGCATTTAGTTTATTAAAAAACCAAGCTGATATTTTATTTTTAAAAAGCTGTTTTTTGGCCATATAATGAATCTTTGATGGTAATAAGATTACACCAAGATACACAACATCAACCCAGCCACTATGAGTACACGCGATAACATATGGCCCCTTGTTAGGCAGAGCTTGTTTATTGTATACGTTAACTTTGTTAAACATAGATAGAACAGTTTTTAGTATAATAGCTGCTACATAATACAAGTCAATTCCTCCTTCTCTTTTGTGAAATTTATTAGAATGTTCAATTTGTTTGAATAAATCAAGATACCCCTCCAAAAGTCTTATTATTTATTTTAACACCAACCATTGATACCTGGTACTAATTTTATGCAAAAAAATACCTAACTCTGGATGTCCTTAAATTAATTGATTATAAATAGCAACCTCTTATTCAATTAAATGGCCCTAAACATGAAGAAAGAGCACAAATCTTACTGCAGAATTGCGCCCGATTGCTGAAGATCAAAAAATTAAAAAGGCCTTCAAGAATTGATCTTTAGTTATTGTGCTAACGCACCCTTTACTTCAAGTACATTTCTTCACAACCTTTTCAGTAATATATAAATATCCATTAACAAAAACCTCATCCCTAGTTCTTAGAGGTAAGATGAATTCAATCAAACTTTACATAATCCCCTTCTTCGATTTGATTCTTTTCAAACCATCCAAGATTCACTTCAATTGCATAATGATAAGAAAGTTTTGGATCATAGATAGGACATTTATTCCCTTTACAAGGCTCCATATCCAGTATCTTTAGAATTTCCCCATCTGAATCAAGAAAAGCAATAGATAAAGGGATTAATGTGTTTTCCATCCAAAATCCACCATATATTTTTCTTGGAAACACAAATAACATCCCCTCATTTTCAGGTAATTTTTCAACAAACATTAAGCCCTTTTCTATTTTTTTTTGAGTATCTGCAACTTGAACGGTTAATCTAATTTCCCTGTTTCCACTGAGTATTTTTATCATTTTTGTTTTTATTCTATTTTTCATGTTCACTCACCTTCGCTTATTATAATAAGCAGGAAAGAAATTTGGAGATAAAACGAAAACAAGAAGAAAAAATAACTAGGCAATCTCTTTTTCACTTTTAATACTTATTCTATGGTTTTAAATTTAATACTTTGCTTTCAATAATCACAGCAACAATATATAAAAAGATTTGTTCAACTAAACTCCGTTTGTTCAATAAAAAAGGGCAATCTTTCTTATTGAAGAATCGCCCCCTATAGTTGAATAAGGATGTGATGTTTACTAATCGCCAGCAATATGGACTTTACCTATATCTGACCTAGAAATTTGTTTAATAAATTCCTCGTATTCGTTCAGTTTATTGACCGAAATAAATAATTTGTAATTATTAAGGTCTGAAATTAGATTGGATAACCTTTCTCCTGAAAAGATTTCGTCAGTAAGATAATAATCGCTTAATCTTCTAAGTTCCGAATAACTTCGCCACATTTTCTTTGAATCAAATATTTCATTATGGAGATGTTCTGTTAATTCGATTAGTCCAAGTTTACGACCTTCGCGACTGTATAAGACCACATCAAATCCCATATAAAGCACCACCTTAAAGCCTTTTTACTCAACTTTATCATATTAGATTTCTTCACTTCTTTTCACATTATCCTGCGACGTTAGTACAAGAAGCGACTGTTCTTATTGAACAATCGCACCCGTTAGTTTAAGTACAATTCTTCACAATCTTTCCTTCACATAACAAAAAAGCCACCTAGATTTGGTAGCCTTATCTGTAGCTCACAACTCGTTGTTTAGGAAATTACTTTTTTTTCCATTACTGCAAAATAGTTTTCTTCATTATCCGCAAAGTTAAATACTCTACCAGATGGCATATTTACAATCTCTCCGACTGTAATTTGTTTATTTAATAAGTCACTGTGTAATTGTTCGAGATTCTCCGTGAAAAACATTAAAGAAGGAGTATCGAGATTTAATCCAGGAGACATTTTAGAAACGAAATCCTTATTGTGCAGAATGAGGCTTGTTTCTGCACCTTTCTTTGGAGCAATTTCAATCCATCTCAATCCCTGATTGTTGTTCTCTTCAGCTATTACAGTAAAGCCTAATTTTTCTGTCCAGAATTTTACTGCCTCATCTTGGTTATTGACATACAACATAATTTGACCGACTTTACTAAACATATTCCTTTCACTCCCTTATAAGAAGACTGTTTTTACTATCTAAATTAATATTCTTTGCTGGGAAGTAGAAATCCTTCTTCAATTAAACTGCCATTTAGCTTAAGTACATTTTTTTACAATCTTATCTATACTCTAACATAACTACCCAATTT
>NZ_JBALMU010000230.1:1389-2262 GCF_036962285.1 Bacillus sp. JJ634 | reverse complement strand
AATGGGTTAAAAAAATAAAATCGGTTGTCTAATGAATCAATCGTATACTTCTCCGCTAAACAACAGTGGAATTGAATACAGTGACTGCTCTTTTTCATTTTCTTCACATAACTATTTCGATTATCCATAGCTTCCTGATAAAAGGTTTTATTCATCTCAATTCCGACAACAGAAGCATTAAATAAATAATTGATATAAAAAATTAATCTTCCTTTTCCACAGCCAAAATCTACGACTTGGTCACTACTCGTTAATTCATATTGCTTAAATAATTGTTCGAGCGCGCTATAGGGCGTTGGCTCATAGCGATGATAATGCAAGGACTTATTGAAAACCTTCTGTTCTCCTCCCGTTTTAATGTTCAGCAATTCATCATAGTACTGTTCTTTCATCGCTTTACCCCTATTCCATTCATATAGCTATAATGATATCGATTTTTTTATAGGAATAAAAGGAGAAATGTTTAATNNGGAGGTAATTATAATGTAGGAAGGATTAACACATGAAAGAATTCATTTTAAATTGGTTTTCTCAAGCAGGACCTTTTTCAATTATTATTAGTATTTTCATTAATATTGTAATAAGTATATTCGGTGTCATACCTAGTATTTTTTTGACCGCTCTTAATATCACTTTTTTTGGATTTGAAGCAGGCATGCTTATTTCTTATATCGGGGAATGTGCAGGCGCTGCAGTCAGCTTTCTCTTATATAGAAAAGGGATTCGACACGTGGAACAATCCCTGCCTGCCCAGTCAAAATATTTAAATAAACTGACAGCTTCAACAGGAAAAGAGGCGTTTATATTCGTTCTAGCCTTTCGACTAGTACCTTTTATCCCGTCTGGATTGATTAACCTCGGTGCAGCCTTAAG
>NZ_JBALMU010000230.1:0-1320 GCF_036962285.1 Bacillus sp. JJ634 | reverse complement strand
TATGCTTCTAGAAGCATACTCCGTTAACGAAGTATTGATGTGGGAGAAGCAAGGGAAAGGGATTTTGTTTATTGTTTCATTCATTATATTGGTCATTTATTGGGCAGCAAAAAGGAAACGTGTTTAGTAAAAAATATTCATCACTTTTCACTTCAACGTTTGAATAGTTAAACAAAGTTAGCCTATTAAACATAAAATAATAAGAACCTATCTATTGAGGAGGTGAGTTCTTGGCTAATTTGGGGGGATTTAGCAATAACCCATTAAACGTTATCAGTGATTCAGTGTCTTGTACGATTGAATTAGGAGATACTAATGGGGCAGCTACAACTATTTGGCAAGATGATACTCCTTTTGTTATAAATGGAACCATTGTAGTTGAAAATACTGGAATAATCGGCGTTTCACCAAAGGCTGCTCTTCACGTGAATGGAGCTTCAATTCGTGGATTTGTGGTCGCACCAGGTGAATGTCGATCTATTACGGTAAATGATTTGCGTTCGATTAGTATCGTTGCAGCAGGAACAGGCACTGCCAAAATCAAAATTTCTTTCTCCTTGAACTATAAGTTTTAACGTAGTTCTATCTATGTTGAAGCAAAAAAATGATGCTCTACGTTAGCATCATTTTTACATAGCCTTTGTTAAATCATATTGTTGATAAAACTGATCAGCCTCCTATAACAGAGCCTCTACATAAAAAATATTAAGTCACATAACGAACTTTCATACTATAATGACCATTGGCCTTTTGGCCCGATCCTCCCCGACAAGAAATTTCCAGGTTTGAAATAGTCTTCAAAGTAACAGATTTCGTTTGATTTATTTCAGTCAATGTAAATAATGTCGTATCCGCCTTTCCATCACCATCTGTATCCGCTCTTACCTTCATAATGCAGCCACAATTATTTTTTACAGTTAATGATCCTGATGGCAGAGAAGCCATTCCAATAGCTCTCCAATACTCTACATATTTCCCATCACAATTTTGTACAATAACACCACCTATTTCATCTGCCACTAATTGTGGCTCTGGAAGATTTGATTTACGAGGAAAAAGAGATAGACTGCTTAATGGCGGGGGTGAAATATGAGAGTTACTTTGTACGTCCATAGCGGGTATTCCCTTTCTAATTATGGTAATTTATTGTATGGATTAATACATGAAATGGTGCCGTCAATCCACCACTCCCGAATACAACTGGACTAAGAGGCGGCGATTAATCGATGGCCGAGCGCACATAGAAAAACACTGCCTATCAATCAAGCAGCGTTTTTCGTTTAATCTTTATTTCTGCTACCCTTAATTACAGATTTTGCG
>NZ_JBALMU010000229.1:1872-5954 GCF_036962285.1 Bacillus sp. JJ634 | reverse complement strand
CGAGATAATATTTAATACAATAAGTCCTACCCCAATCGGAATTAATATTTTAATTCGTTCGAGATTACTAGTAATGGCAGCATCCGTAATACTTCCAAAGAACCAAGCAAACGCTAATGTGAAGAAAATGTCAATCATTAAGATACACAACAAAATAAAATAAGCTTTTTTACGTTTCAGAACAAACGGTTTTAAAAGTATAAACGTTTTTTGAAAATCACTCCACGTAAAATACGGTCTAATGATTGTTAAGAATCTTTTCATCATCCAAACACTCCATAATGATTCAATATAGTATATTACTTTTACGATTTAAGTATTGTCTGAGAATACTAGAGAGCATCGGAAAAAGAAGAATTAATTTTCCCCAAAAAAAGGCTCGAAAATCTGAAACATTTAGTAAAGATTTCTCTTTTTGAACATAGAGAAGCTTGCCAATAATCCGCTCTTCACAAACAGGCTGATCAAAGCCTAAATTTGTATCTCCTTTAAAAACAAAGAAGGATTTATTATTCATCATTTTACTTCCGTAATACCGATGAGCAGTAAGTTGTCCTGTCTCTAAATGAAACAAAACCACTTCCCCTTTTTTTAACTCTTGAGGTTCACACACGATAAATCGGCAAAGATTTCCTTCTTGAATAAAAGGAAACATACTTGTACCTTGAGCTGGTATATCGATATGGCCATTTTTCTTCAAGACTGCTTTTAATAGATTGATTGTTTGCTCATCAAACAACATATTGAATCAGTCCACACCTATCCAAATCCAACAAATATTTCTCAATATCATTTTTTGTGATTTCTTCAATTGTATTATAATTCGCCTGAACCGCCTCAATAATCGAATCGACCGATTGAGCTTCCCTTAATAAAGACCAGCAAAAACCACCTAATTCGTTAAGTTTTGTAATGGTAAAATTACTTGTATGCAAAATAAGCCATTCCTGATCCAGCCAAGTGGTTTCCGAATTTTCACATTGAATATATTGCACCATTATGAAATCAACTCCCAAAAAGTATTGTTCTTTTGAAAATAAAGCTTAAAAGTTGGCACTGTGTCTACTACAGTTCTTAATAACCCTAGAATATTTCTTGTTTCTTCGGCACTAGTTTCCCAATAAAACACTTTATTCATCAATTCAATAAGCGCATCAGATTTCTTAACGGAAATTCTCTGACTTTGAAGAGATTGGTATAATAGCTGAATGCTTCCTAAAGGGTGACCCTTCAAATACTTACTTGATTCAAGTTCACTTCGAAAAGGAGAATTACATACAATGATTTCACCTGGTGTAATTTTTAATATAGTTGCTTCATCTGAGAGTAAGTCCCGAGGATAAGATAATTTGGCAGCAGTAGACTTCCCTGCTCCTGACTGTCCCGCAAAAATATGAGCGGTGTCTTTTTCAATTACACACGATGAATGAATTAAAAGTCCCCAATTATGATAGATGATGAAAGAACTATATAAATTCATTAATGCATGCTTTAAAGCTAAATCATCATAAACAGAAACGATTGCTTCTTTGTACTCCGAATCAACTTCAATCATGTAGTCTGTTCTCTGAAAATTGATTTTATCTACTGTTTTTTCAATCTTCACTTCGTAATTGGAAAATGGGTTACCGTAGCCTTCTTGAATTGTAATAGAGAGATCAGGTTTTGTTTCCTTAGTTGCAAAATGATTTTTAAACAAATTAATTAAAGAATCTGTAGGATGGGTAATTTTAATGATATGATCCCCAATTTTACTATAAAACTCCTTCATAATTGACTCCTTACGTTTATTTTTAAAAAGCGAGCCAATAGAAAATCACTAACATCGGCTCGGTAAAAGAGATTGATTATGGTTACCTTTCGGTTGATATGATTTCTATTTCAAAAAGGTAAAATAAAATGCAACACTGTAATAACTATTTATTATTAAACATTAAGCGAATATTCTACTATTTATCCTTTTCCGTGGCCTTTACCGGGAGTACCAGCACCACCAGGAGTTGGATTTGGATTGTTATACGGCCAATTATTACCATTATTTCCTGTACCAGGGTGATCTAGATTGCCCTTTCCTGGATTCCAACTCTGTGCTGTTTCGAAATGGATAGACCTATGATCTAAGACCATCGGTTTATGATATTGCGGTTTCATTTCTTCGTTTTTCAATTTAGTGCCTCCTCTTTTTTTAGTATAAATAGCCTAGAATACATCTTTCTTGCAGCTATTTAATTCATTATAAATGATTTTAGGTTCTTTTTAAAGAACATAAGTTGAAAGATATCATGAATTTTGTCATGGTATATACTTATTAGTCTAAAAAATTTAATAAAACTATAATCATTAAATTTTTTAAGATAGTCTAGAAAGGTATGTTATGACTATTGGTCTAACAAATATACGAAAGACCGGTTTATCGACAACTGTTCAAAAATAACTATAATCAACTTTGTTACTATAAATGAATAGCCGTTCCATTATTATATTAAGTGAATACCTTATTATAGAGAACAAAAGAATGAATAAAGGTGGGTGATTTACTTTGTCATTAAGTTATTTAATAGAACTAAATAGATGGAATATAAAACAAGGACTCCCAAGTAAGCCCTACAAAGATTTAGATTATATCCAAGCTGATACAAACATTCAAGGAATAAACAATGCAATACAGTACGCATTTAATAACGGCTATACAAGTATTGTTTTACCAAAAGGCCAATATGCTTTGTGTTATCCAAGAGAAATCAAAATGGCTAACAATATGACGTTCGATTTAAATGGCTCCACTTTAAAAGTTATTTATGACTCTGATCGAAAATCACCATTTGATAATCGGAAAACGACGGATTATTACAATTTCAAAGGAAATAGCATATCCTTCGAGAATGTTACAAACGCTCATTTAATTGGTGGGACGATTATTGGCTGTAGAGATGATCGAAGTTTCACAAATTTAGCAGAAGAAAGAAAAATGGAACATACTTATGGAGTTATTTTTCAAAAAAGCACAAAATATAGTTCTATAAAACATTGTATAGTTAGAGATTATATGGGTGATAATATAACCTTTTCGAGCTCTTCGATTAGAGAACTAGCTGAATTTAATATGAATCTCTCCTTAAATTCTATCGATTATACAACCGGTCAAACTATTTCTTCAACAAATACACTTGCTTCGGGATTCATTAATATTCCAACTGATGCTCAATTTTCCTCATTCCAAATAGCTGGAGCAGGATATTCTAGATTAACAGCATTGATTAATAAGGACGTAGATGTCTTCTTCTACAAAGCAGACAATTCTTTTATTGGAGTTCTAAAGAAGAGAAAGATATATACTGATATTTCCATACCATTAGGTGCTGCCAAAATGAGAATGCTTTTTTTCAACGAAACAAACCCAGCCAAAAATCTTCAAATCACACTGAAATTTGGGTTGATTCCTCATCATAATATCGTTGAATATAATGAAATATTTAATGGACATAGAGGTGGCATATCGCTTGGTGGAAGTTATAATATAGTGCAGCATAATACAATAAGAGACAATGGTAAAGGTAGTAATAGCTTCCTCGATGGTAAACCTATTTTTAGTGATCCGACTAGATACGCTATTAACCAGGAAGATTCATATGGTGATAATTGTGTGATTAGAAACAACCTTATGTATGGGAGTAATCAGGGAATATTAGCTGGATGCTATTCAATTCAAATCGAGAATAATCATATATATAACATGGATATGAATGGGATCAACCTTTATAGCCTATTATATGCAAATATAAAAGGGAATGTCATTTATAACTGTGGAACTTCAATTGGATTAATGAACTCTAATTTCGCAAATGCCTATGTAAATATTTCAGAAAATAGTATTCAGGGCGGAAATATAAGACTAGCCTCTAACAATTCTTATCAAGTAAATATGGTTGATAATAATTTTGTAGATATAACTAATCTCGATATGGGAGCAAGTAACATTAATAACACTTTTAGAAATAACCGAATTAAGTTTGCTAATATTACTAATATCCCAGTCTTTAGTATGTATAAAATGGAAAACTGTATTTTTGACTCATTATCCA
>NZ_JBALMU010000229.1:0-1865 GCF_036962285.1 Bacillus sp. JJ634 | reverse complement strand
GCAACTCAATATTTAATAACTTAAAAATAAATATACAGACTAGAAATGATAGAACATTAAGTGAAAAGGTTTCCATGGATAATTGTGAATTGAGCAACAGTGTTTTGAATAATCTAGTTTTTGCTACAAAAGATAGAAAGTTAACTATTACTAAATCAAAATTGGTTGATACAATAGTTAAGGTGGGAAATATAAATACCCCAGGTTTCCCTGCTACCATTATTTTAGAGAATTGCAATTTATTTGTGAATACAATCGGCAACCTCTTTTCTACTGATTTTAATCAACCGAGTGGTCTTATTAAATTAAAGAACTGTAATGTTGAGATCTCTAACCCTCTTTTTTCTTTTCTAATTAAGCACGAAAAAACGATTATACCACCCGTTTTCACTTTAATTTTAAAGGATTGCAACTTTAAGTACACAGGTGGTGCTACTCCATTAAAACTAACCTATTATAATAGCATTAGACCTATGATAAGATTTATTTCAGCTGATAATGTGTTTACTAATATGACACTTCCTGCTCCAGATGCAGGGATTTATTTCGATTACGACATTGAACGCGAATATAAACAGAGCATAACACTCCAACCAGACGGTAATGCCTATACGTCTACTATTTCCCATAATTTGAACACTTTAGAACCTTATATATTCTGTGTGTCTAGCTCCACTATAATAAATCCTGTTATCACTATCATTGATGCTAATAGCATATTAGTTAAACATACCCAACAAATCAATATGGATATCACTGTAAAAAAGATTTAGTGAATTTGAGAGGTTATTAGTTTAACCTCTCTTTTTTGTTCACAGAATAAACGTTTTAACAAATGCCTTAATAAAAGAACGTATAAAACAAGAGGACGTTTTTAAAGCCATTACTGATTAATGATTTTCCATTTTATATTGACTATTTTTAATTTTAATTTTCTGTAGTAAACTTCCTGAAATACCAATTATTAGTGATAATAAATACTTAAACTCACTTGTTTTATAGAAAATGATTAAATAAATGATATTTGGCACTATAAAACAAATCATGCCTATTAATAATAGGCCTAAAAACCCCTCTACCTCTATAAAATTACATAAGTAGTTTGTCAAAAAATAAGCTCCTACTCCAATTAATACAAAAAAGATATAAGTTAGATAATATTCATAAAGAGACCTATTGAGAACCTTTTTATAAACTAGGTATGGTGTCGTCCAAAACGGTCCTACAATAGTACTCACAAGGGTTCCGATGAAAACTCCGGCGATACCCATATATTGTACCAATACAATAGAAAGGATAAGATTAATAGCAGCTTGAAAAAGTGGAATATAGCGATCCTCATGAAAAATGCCCGCTGTTGTTTTTATTGTTGTAATGGCATTCCTCATCCCTCTTTCGAAAAAAATCAGCATTACAATGATGAGAGCATTTTGAGCCATTAAAAATTCGGACCCGATCCAAACTGTGATAAATGAATCTAAAATTATTAATAAAAAGATGGAAATAAATGAATATAACCAAAAGTTAAGAAATCTATAAACTTTGAATATGCTGTACACTTTTTCTGAATCTTCTTTTGCTACTAGATTCCCTACACTGTGATAAATATTATTGAAGATTTGATTAAGCAAATTTCTAAAAATTTCAATCAGCATATGATAATTAGAATATAACCCTACTGCTGCCACACTAATAAATGAAGAAATAATGATATTATCCGTTCCATTCACCAAAAAATTACCTGTATTTTGTAAAATAATTGCTTTAACATTTTTTGTGATACCGTTCTTAGTTTCTGGATCTATTTTCTCTATCACCTTATTTTTTAAATAAGGATACATTTTATTTACGACTCTAGCCAATAT
>NZ_JBALMU010000228.1:3448-3694 GCF_036962285.1 Bacillus sp. JJ634 | reverse complement strand
ATGTACAATATAATCTCTATACTTAATACGTAACAATCAAGATAACTGTAACACTAAGTTGGATTGAACACTCTTTTCCAGTGTAGGCGTATACTGTATAGGGGGAAGCGGGCATGACAGAAAATTTCAACTGAGTTAGACTTATCTTTATGTGATTATATTACTACCCGCTACCGAAATATATAATTTTGAGCATTGAACACATTCTCGGTATAATATAAAAAATTTCTAAAAACTATCCCTGTT
>NZ_JBALMU010000228.1:0-3414 GCF_036962285.1 Bacillus sp. JJ634 | reverse complement strand
CTATTAATATACTACAAAAATGGATTGTCATCTGGATTATTTACAAACGGATTGTCATCTGAATTACTTGCAAATGGATCAACAGACTCATAGTTCAACTTCACCTCAAACTTTTCATCTCCAAAACCCTTTTCCTGTAAGTATTTGTATCGTTCATTTAATGCAATTTTTATTACAGCTAATTTACTTAGGTTAATCCTATTTGTGTAAACAGAATTTTCTTTTAACTCTGTTTTTAAAGCTTTCAATTCCATTATTACCAGCTCTTCTAATTTTTCTCCAGTTTCCCAATCTAGTTCAATTTTGCTCATCTTCCTCATATTATGATTTTCCTCCTCTTATATTTTGATGTTGTTCATTTTTTGTTAGCATTTCGAGCTTAATCTTATACCAGTATTTTTTTCAGTTTGTCACCCCCATATCAAAAGCAAAAAAGGACACACCTCTATTAAAGAAGTGCGTCCTTCGCAACTTTTAAATAATCTATACTATAAAATAATGCCATAATTTCTCTTCTTTCACAAGAAATTCATTATCTAACTTAAAACATACATTGGAGCATTAATTGTTATGCTTCCTTTATTAGATATTGAAATGATACATCTTCGAATAAAATGATTTTGGGGTTCCTGCTGCTTGGTCTCTTCACATCCTTTGCCCTTATCAAGAAAATCATCCATCACGTTAATTATTAGCAAGTAAACCGACGCTCCAAGTTATTCAATCAACTAGCAGATTTGTTTAATAGTTCTATGCTAAATTTTTTCACGAGAAGAGGAATATAAAGGTAGTAGTTATATTTAAGGACATACTTAGATGCTTTTTTGTTCATAGTATCTTCACGTGTACGCTCAGGATGTCTCAAAAGCCTCATTTTGTATGTATTTAAGGTATTTGAATAAGCGATATTGTTTTTTCTAACTCTGATATAAAATCATCGCTTTCCCATTCACCTTTATAACCTAATGGGTTGCAAATAATATTTTTACCATGGAAATCTCGAATAACTCCATATCGTTTATGCGTATGACCAAATAATACCCACTCGATATTAGAATATTGATCTAGTAACCCTCCCAAATCAGAAGAGCCCATAAAAGCATTACACAAATTCCAATTTGCATCATTTGCTTTAAACGTAATAAACTCTTTGTATGGAATAAAATGATTTACAAAAATGATTTTCTTATCTTTAAATGTGCTAAGTTGCTTTTCGAACTTGTCTATCATAATGCGTTGTAAATCTATATCATTCATATTCCATCTAGCGTAGACAGAATCGTTCCATAATTTTTTCTTACGAGAACGTAATATACTATGCGGAATTGTTTCTGGAGAAAATGAATAATCATACCATCCCATGTCCCCTATTACAGCATATTCATTATTAATAACATATGGTTTATCGATAAGGCTAGAATCATGACTTTTTATAATATTATAGCCATCCCACGAGCTTTGGTTTTGGTCTACCCATACATCGTGATTACCTGGAATAAATAACACTTTCGTTCCTATTTGATATTGAATAACATCTATAATTTTCAAGGTATTATCAGCGAAATTCGTTAAATCTCCTGAAATAATAATTAAATCCGTCTTTTTATCTTTAATGACACTAATCAATTCAGACAACAAATTTCTTCCCATTTGATTTGAATTTACGTCCAAATGAGAATCGCTAAACACTACAATATTTTTCATTTTGTATCCCTCATTCTTTTCATTAATTTAAAAACCTAACGAAATTTCCTGAAAATCACCAAATAATTTATAATGAGATTTAAATTACATAGAACTAAATTCCTGCGGGATAGGACAATTTATCTAACAGTTCACCTTTTCCAAATACTGTTTTATATTCCATTAATTAATACATTTAAAATAAAATTGGTTATCTTTATTCACCTATATGGCAGTAGGAGACCGAAATCGTATCGGGTATTTTTACCCAAATCTTATTGTTCTCTAGTTAGGGAACCTCACACAATAAAATATACATATATCAAAATTTCATTTAATATCAGACTTTGTTTTCAAACTATATACTTGCATATTATTTTTCTACATACATGATTAGATAAAGCCTTTAAACAAGCGGATTTTTTGTAAATTTAATTATTTATCTTGGATGTAATGAAAACTGTTAAAAATTTTCAACGGAAGGATATGATTACTTTGAAAACTAGTAATATTAACTGCCTTTATTGCGCCCATTATAATTCTATAAATCGTTTTTGTATGTTAGAAGGAACCTCAAGAAATGCTCCCCCTATTCCATCAAGTAGATGTGTAAAGGAAAATAATTATGTTAGATATATTTTTGTCGTAAGATCTAATAAACCGCATTACTCCTCACAAAAATATTTCTCTCAATTCAAAAAAGATGATTTGGGAAGACCACTCTATGTTATTACTAATAGAGGAATTGAACATCCTTTAAAAGCAGGTCCATTAGTTCATCTCAAAAACTTTGGAAATGGAGTACCCCGGATATTTACATTTCAAGGGCAAAGGGAACTGATTTATGAAATTGGATTCACTCTTACCCTTATAGAAGGATATAAATATAATGTTCCTGTATATTGTTATAAATACGAGAAGAATATACAAGGTCAAGCTAACCGTATAAAGACTTATTTAAAATCTAATTCTCATATAATAAACCATTTAACTAATCAAAAAAAATTAAACTTTAAGTATTATTTAATAAAAGATAAATTATCAGAATACATTGATAATAATTTTAATCTTGTGTAAAATTATTTTGTAGATTCTTTTCTTTTGTGTCTCACTCATGCGAGAGAGATAATCCTGTTCATAAATAAAAGTCCTTTAAAGGATCCTTAACCTCTATCTTAATAATTGATAGAGGTTTTTTGTGTATTTTTCACTACATTAAAATCTATTTATAAACGGAGGAATATTTTTGAAAAATATATCAATCACCCAAAAGCAAAAAGAAATTCTCATCTTACTCTATCGCTACAGAGGATTAACAAATGAACATCTTAGAAAAATTTTATACCACCATTTACACTCAAATCCCAAAGGTCAAAAAGCAAATGTATCAAGATTAACTAAAAATCTTCGGGAAAATAAATACATTTACACTGCATCATGTTTTCCACATTCAAAAGATTACATTCATTATCTAACAAAAAAAGCAGTAAATTACTTAAGGAAAGAATTAGAAATTAACATAAATGATCCATTAACTGGGTTCCACAATATCGTCGGAGACTTTGAAGCTACAATATTAAAACCAAGTATCGGTAAGCATCATTTAATGTTAGTAGATTTCTTGAGTGATTATAGTCATATTAAGTTTAGAAATAACCTTTATGCAGCTCAAAAGTACGAAACAAAAAAACTTCGACCCGATGCTGAAATTCTTATACAAAATAAAATCTT
>NZ_JBALMU010000227.1:0-2941 GCF_036962285.1 Bacillus sp. JJ634 | reverse complement strand
CACTATAAGAAAATTGAAAAAGGAATACACTAAAACTAAGAAAGTTTTGAAAAACAATAAGAGTAATATGGGGATACTTGAAAATTTTAAATTTCAAGGAAAACAAGAAATTATCAATAAAAGTGAAGAGCTGCTATTAATAATAGATAAAGAAATTGATAGATTAATTCTACAAAGAACCAAATTAGAACATACGTTGAAACAAATTGAATCAAATAAACGCAGGAATAGAATAAAACAAGAAATACTAGATGAAATTAGTAAAATATGTTCTGAGGTTGATCTTAAGTCAGAAGATTTTAAACTCAGGAATTTCCTACCTGTTATTGATAAAACGGGTAGTAAAGGGGCACGTATGCTTTATGTTTACTACATAGCATTATATCTTTATAGACTCAAAATGAGTTCGATAAATCTTTTAGTAATTGATACTCCTAATCAACAAGGCCAGGATGAAATGAATTTAATAGGAATTTATAACCTTTTAAATTATTTAACTGATACTAGAGGTCAGGTGATTATTGGAACTGAAAAGACTAAGGGTTACCAGTTTGAAGATTTTAATTTAATACTATTGGCAGAAAAAGAAAAAAGCTTAACTAAAGCTCATTATGACGAACATAGAAAATTAATTACTAAACTGGATGAAACCTTAAAAATTTCAAGTAAGTAAATAGTGTGCATAACCACTCAAAGGTAACTCTTATAGAACGCTACCCTTTTAATTTTTTGAGATACTGGATAGAAATGATGTTACGATTTATGGGGATTGAAAGTTGTTGGTTAGGAAAACCAGCTCTTCTATTTGTTTGACTATAGCCCCATTAGTTGAATATAACTTTCAAATTTTCTTAAAGGTTTCATTTAAAATTTTAGTTATTTCTGCAAATCCCCAATATGAGACGTTTCTTTTATTTTCATTTTTTTCCAAAACGAAACAGTTTGAATATGCCTCTGGATTGAATATTTACCGTCTGTTCTGGCAGCGTAGATGTCACGTGCCGCTTCTTCGTCTACGTAAATTCAAACAAAAATTAAGAGCCTTCCAACTCAGGAAAGGCTCTTTACTCACTGTTACATCTTTTAATTATCTTTCCTTACAAGTAGTGAACAGCACTCCACATGTGGTGAGTGCTGAGGGTGGTGCAAATATTAAAAATGGATGTAGTGGAGTTGCCTGTATTATTCTTCAGCACTTTAAAAATTCCATATCCTACTCCAATTGACATGGCTAGCGGGTTTACGGCCATCGCTGTAATCTATGCAGATTTTAATCCCGCTTTTAATATTTTTTTCGCTAAATCCATTTCAAGTATTCATCGTATAAAGGTACAGTATTGGGATTATCTTTAATTTCATTTTCAACATAAACATACCAATTTTTTATCCTTATTAATAGATCATCAATATCCTCTAACTGATTTTCATTTAATTTAATTAAACGGAAATATATCTCCAGAATAGTAAAACAATACATCCTTAAGTGAGGTAATAAAAATGTCACATCAGATTTATGAGCTTCATGTGCAATTATGTTTCTAATTCTATAAAGTCTGCTCAACTGCCATTCAACTCTTAAATTATGCTCTTGAATATAGGCGATAACATCACTATTTGTTTTAAATTTCAAACCAATTTCCTCAAGTCGATGTATCAATAAATATGAATCACTTATATTGTCGATTAAAGCTTGCAAAGTTGTTTCATCCCTTAATACCTCTAAAAATTCTCCGTTCGAAATTTCCATCCATTTATCGCCTAAATCACATTCAACTTCAAATTTATCTAGGTTTTTTTTCATATCAACTAATAAGCTTGAGATATATTCAATAGAAAGTATTTTTGTAGCTTCATTACTCATTGTTTTCTTTATATCAACATGGGCCTTGTTACCTGTTAAAAGATATTCGAAAGCAGTCCAAGTATTAGTAAATGCTATGTGTTCAGTAGATGTAGATAGCCCCATTCGGAAAAATTTTAATGAAGCTTCTAACCTTTTTTTGGATCGCTCATCCAATTTTTCATTTTTAGAAAGTAACTCAGCTAAGGTGAGTGGATTAAAACTTGAATCATAGTCATGTTTATAAAAATGATTTAATGTTGAATCAGAAGGATTTGAACTTTCATAAACATATGAGTGATATGCAAATTCCACATTTTGAGGAATGGAAGTAAACATTATAAAGTCCAAAGCTCTTTCAATTGATGTCCTCGCAATTAAAGAAGCGCGATGGGGATCTGATGTTTTAACAATTACTTTTGCATATCTTATAAAAGGGCTAATTTCACAAAAGGCAGGTGGAACATTATTAAAAATCTTCTTATCAATCCAATTATAAAAACTCACATTATAAATTTGAGGATAATCATTAATGAATTGTTCGGAAGAAGTCATTTTCAAGAAAACCGTGTACTTTTTTTCATATTCTAAAGATCCGATTGCATCATCTAATCGTTCTTCAAAAGTCTTAGTATTTTGCCAAACAAATAATTGGTTTTTACAATGATAAAGTTTCTTTAAAGTTAAACCTTCTGAAATAAAGTATGAAATAACTGCTGAAGTAAAAATAAGAATTTGTTTTTTATTATCACTATTAATACTTTCTTTTAAATGTTTAATAATCAATTCTTTATAATTATTTTGTAAAAATAACTGCACTTTCCTTAAAATCACTAAATGAGAATATGCATTCTCGATGTCTTTATCTTTGCGTTTCGAAAATTCTTTCATATCCTTAATAACATCACTAAACTGTGATAATAAAATTACATTTTGTGAGAAAATATTTTTTTCCTTTTCTAGGATAATTTTGGTTTCATTTGCTATTTGTTCTACATAATATTTAAATTTTATTTGCCCTTGTATAGTTTCATCTAAATATGTAATTAATTCGTCCAGAATCAATTTCAAATTCATCACTTTCGGTCTATAACTCGTATG
>NZ_JBALMU010000226.1:0-1011 GCF_036962285.1 Bacillus sp. JJ634 | reverse complement strand
CAATAAACAGACTGATAGTAATAAGTGATACAGAAAAAGCATCTATAGAATTAAATTTCTATGATGGTTTAAATATAATTGCTGGCAAAAACACGACTGGTAAATCATCACTATTAAAATCATTGTTTTATACATTTGGTGGTGAAGTGAAATTCGACGGTGATTGGAAAAAACTCGAGAAACGAGTATTAGTATTCTTTTCCTTCAAAAATAATAATTACATTATTGAAAGAAAAAAAAATAAGTATTTCATATTTAGCTGTAATAAAGAATTTAAAATTGAAAGTGGAATTGAATTATCCTTTACCGAATTAAGTGAATTTTTCATGGGACTACTTCAAATTAATATGTCTTGGTTGGATAAAAGCGGAAAAAGTGTACCTGTTTCCCTACCACACATTATGGCGTTCAGCTATATTGACCAGGATACAGGATGGCAAGAGTTTGGCAAGAGTTTTAAGAGGCTGGATTATGTCTTAAAGTGGAAAGACAAGTTAATTAAATATATAGTAGGTTATCAAAATGATGAATATTTTAAGGTTAAAAAGGATATTGAAGCTAAAGGATTATTAATGAAGGAGCTTAATAAAAAATACGCCACCAATAAAGAGTTTCTAACCGCCGTAGTAAGCAGTCTAGATAGTGATTTGGAACCACCTACATTTGAAGACAATGACAAATTAATAAATGAAATAAAAAATACAGAAAGAAAAATAAGTCATTTCAAAGAATTGAATGCCTCCTTAAGGAATAATTTATATGACAAACAATTACTACTTAGGGCACTAAAAAGAAATTCTCATGAGATTGCTGAAGATCATAAATTTTCAGCGAACTTAGATGAAAATATTATATGTCCAGTCTGTGGAGTTGAACATCATAATGACATTTTTGCCAGGGCAGATCTAATAAAAGATATTCAGATTTCTAATGATATGATAATAGCTTTAAAAGATGAAATCAATAAAATTGAAGAAGAAATACAAAAAGGCACAAACACTATAAGAAAAT
>NZ_JBALMU010000225.1:0-1951 GCF_036962285.1 Bacillus sp. JJ634 | reverse complement strand
CAATAATTGTTGAAAAAAATGTCGATTCCTCTCCTGAACGACACATTTTTTAACGACAAATTTCTCGCATTCTGCCAAATCCCTACCAAATATGGAACCTTTCTTTTAAATAGCATCGTTTTACTTAATATGAAACAGGCTACAAGACAGCACTTTAAGTGGATATTGGGGATGAATGCTGTCGCGAAGATTATGTTTGTTGAATAAATTAGTAAATAGGTATGATGGCATGACCATCCTCTTCCTTTCTATATGCACACATATTATGAAGGAGGGTTTTATAATGAAAAAAATTGAATTCGACAAAGAATATTTGGAGTTAGTTGCAAATTTACCTGATTCTCTTGAGGAGTATCAGTTTTATCTGGGACTGAAAGAACGAAGAATTTATTTTAATTATGATGTGGATACAACCATTGTCAATAAAGTTGTTTATTGGATTCAAGAATGGAATCGAGAAGATAGAGAATTAAATATTCCAGTCGATAAAAGAAAAACAATACAAATTTATATAACATCTAATGGTGGAGATGTAGTGGCAGGTTTTGCTGCTATCGATGCCATCCAGTCAAGTGAAACGCAAGTTGAAACGATTGGTATAGGTTCGTGTGCTTCTATGGGTGCTTTACTTTTAATTAGCGGACATTATAGAAAAGCATATCCCAATACAGTCATTCTTATTCATGATGGGAGTATGGCTGTTCAATCCACTTCTAAAAAAGCGAAAAACACAATGAATTTCTATGATCGTTTAGATAATCGCATTAAGCAGTTTATTGTGGAAAATACAAACATTTCAGAGGAGCTGTATACTGAGAAGGAAGATGAAGAATGGTATATGTTCGCGAATGATGAGGGATTAAGTTTAGGAATTGTACATGAAATCATCTAATAGTTTACGAGAACTTCTTAACATAGCTTTTGTTTTTTCTTAGTGATTAGACAAGCGTTGGATAAGAAGTTTTTATATAGCATTTGTATCAAGGAAATTTCATCATTAATCGAAATTAAACCTAGACCAACGCTAGTGCTCCAATGTATTGGATCACTAGCCATGTCGAAAAATTAAGTAGAACTTTTTTGTAAAAAAATAAGCACTAAAAGGACAGACCCTTTGTGCTTATTAATAACCTGTTATTTTGCGAATACATGATCGCCGATACGAACAGTCACTGGACGAGAAAAAATCCATTCACTTGTCGATTTTTGAGGATTATAGAAATATAAAGAACCATTACCTTGTCCACGAAAAGCAATCGCTTCATCTACCGCTCTATAATCTTCACTAGTTGGCGTATTATGAATCCGTCCATCTTGTACTGGTGAAAATGCATAATGTCCTTGCTCTATTTGGTATACAACACTCTTAATGTCATTTGGAAATAACGAACTGTCCACGCGATTGAACACTACTGTTGCCACAGCTACCTTACCTGAAAAAGGCTCTCCTGCCGCTTCTGCATGCACCAATTGAGCTAAGAGTGTTCTTTCAGCAGATGTGATTGTAGGAATAGTCAAACGTTGGCCAATATACAAATTATTATCCCACTCATTATTAGTCTTTTGAAGAGAAATTAAAGGTACTCCATATCGTTGACTAATTTTCCACATTGTATCTCCTGGTTTAACAGTATAATCAGTTGCAGCATCAACAGAATGAGCTTGGAAAGCTGATAATGTCATCCCTAATGAAGCTACGAGCAACATTTTTTTAAATATTTTCATATGTACCCCCTAGCAATTTATCTAGTCATCACATATAAGGGTAACAATTCTCTTATTTTATTTCCACATACTAAAAATACCAATCCTTAAAAATTCAATTATATCAATACTTCATTTAGCTTCTGTTAATTTTTCCCGTTATCAACCCGTGAGAGCCGGGCCACCATAAGAAAAAGCTTGGATAATCCAAGCTTTAAACTGTTAATATGATTACAATAATTGTAAT
>NZ_JBALMU010000224.1:0-1030 GCF_036962285.1 Bacillus sp. JJ634 | reverse complement strand
ATTAAGAAAAGATAGTGTGAAATGGGACAGCCTCCCTGCTCAATATGTTGTATATAGGAAAATTGATATACAACATATTGAGTAGGTAAGGTCTGTCTATTTATTTTTCTTATTTATTACTAAATCATTTTTTTGGAGGAGATATTGTGAACGGGAAAACGGTCATTATAACTGGAGGCGGTAGCGGTATTGGTAAAGCGATGGCGATGAAATTTGCTGCAGAAGGCGCAAATGTAGTCATTACTGGCCGGAATCCTGAGCGGTTAAAACAGGCAAAGGCGGAAATGAAATCACTGAATGGTCAGGTACTGGATTTTCAAATGGATGTTCGTGATCCTGAACATGTACAGGCAATGATTCTTGCAACAAAAAATCAATTTGGAAAGATAGATGCACTTGTGAATAACGCTGCGGGAAATTTCGTTTGTCCTGCCGAAGAGCTTTCGATAAATGGCTGGAAATCTGTTATTGATATCGTATTAAATGGGACATGGTATTGTTCTCAAGCAGTTGGAAAAGAGTGGATTGCTAATAAACAAACCGGTAGTATTCTAAATATTGTAGCAACCTATGCATGGGGGGCTGGACCTGGCACTATCCATTCAGCTAGTGCAAAAGCAGGAGTGCTATCGATGACGCGTACACTTGCTGTAGAATGGGGCAGCAAATACGGGATTAGAGCAAATTGCATTGCTCCGGGACCAATTGAGAATACAGAAGGGGTAGCGAGATTGATTGAAACGAGAAATGTATATCAAGAGGCTATTGATTCTGTACCTCTAAAACGATTTGGAAAAGCTGAAGAAATTGCTAACCTAGCAAACTTCTTATTATCACCAGAAGCTGAATATATGAATGGCGAATGTATTACTATGGATGGGGGAAGATGGTTAAATAATCAGATTATTAAGAATTAGTATAGATACATTTAGAAATATTGTGTTATTTTTAATCATAACGATACCTTTCTTGGATGTAGTGGGTAAACTTCATTCTAGAAGGTGTCTTTTTTTGTAGTGAGTTCATGAAT
>NZ_JBALMU010000223.1:0-5678 GCF_036962285.1 Bacillus sp. JJ634 | reverse complement strand
TCTTGTTGTTCTTTTTTTGCTTCGTAAAGGAGTGGATAGAGACTCTTTTCGATATCTACATAATCTTTCGGGTACTGTTTTTCTACTTGTTTTTCGATAACGTCCCAATATTCATCAAGATTTTCACCCGAGCTTTGAATGTTCTTTTTATTAATGGTTGATTGTTGTAACTCTTCCAAAGCAGTTAAGACTTTTTCAATACCATCATTCAGGTCAGTAGATATGTTTTTATGGGTTTCTACTGCCTCTTCTTGTGAATGTTCTGTGGTTCGATTTTCACTTTCATTTGAACTACAACCTGCTACCGTCATCATGATAATGGTTGACGCACTTAAAAAATAACGAAACGTCCTCATATTATTCCTCCTATTTTTAATACATACCTATTTTATCCATTTCATTTATAGGTTAACCATATTGATTTAATTCATAACATATCTATAGGTTTTCTCTAGTTTAATCGCAAATTGATATTTAAATATGTTGATTTTTCATGTAAGATAATATTAAAAGTAAAATAATAGGGAATTTTCGATTGATTTGTCAGAAAGTACGGGGGGGAATAAATGCGTTTCGAAAAAAGTATTGAAAGGGATTTGGAGAAAAACAGCAATATTTTTGCTGAAGTTTTGACAACATATTTTAAGAAAATGAAAGGCGACGCAAAAAGGCAGGTCAAAATTGATTACATAGATTCGCTTGTTTCTGTTATAGGTGGATTTATTGCCATGATTGCAATTGGTTTTGTTGCCATTTATTTGGGGTATCCAATGGCGCTCGCTCCGCTTGGCGCAAGCTGTGTACTTATATTTTTAATGCATAAAGGTCCATTGTCGCAGCCGCGACAGGTAATTGGAGGCCATTTTTTCTCTACTACAGCAGCGCTTACTGTATGGAGTATAATAGGGCACAGTTTATTTACAATAGGATTTGTGGTAGTGATTGTGCTTATGATTATGCTTCTTACTGATACGTTCCATCCTCCAGCAGCAGCTAGTGCGCTTGTGGCTGTTAACTTTGAATTAGGCTGGGGTTTTCTGCTTGTTGTTATGATTGGGACGTTACTGTTAGTAGCGGTCTCTACCTTCTATAATAATCTCTTTCAAAAAAGACAATATCCACAGCACTGGTTATAGAAGGATGATAGTTTAATAGACAAGCTATATTAACTCTGTTCAATGTTGGCTCATTTTGTGTGAAACGTGGATTTCGCTAAAATGAGCCAACATTATTTTATTAACAATAATGTTTACCAAAGTCTTGTTCAATATCATTTATTCTTTACTTTTAGATATGTCCCCAAGTGTCTCCTTCGATTTACTAACTGTTTCATCTATAGATCTTGACTAAAGTTAAACGCTTCAAATGCCTCTTTTCCTACATTGTATCTTTTGATCAAGACCCAGCATTTTTCGCAATAAATATCAAAAAATAAATTCCATTTATCGGTATGATGGATGTAAGGAGGTTCGGGATATGCGTTATTTGCCAATCATCCAGAAGACGATAGAAAAGATTGAAATGAGCTTACATGAAGAGCTGTCTTTAGAAAATATTGCTTCGTTTGCGGGATTTTCTAAATATCATTTTCACCGTATCTTTCAAAAAGAAGTAGGTGTTACGGTTTCAGAGTATGTTCGATATAGGAGAATTACGAATGCAGCAGCTCTATTAATGTATACCGATGAGAAGATCTTAGATATTGCCTTTACTTATCGTTTTGAATCCCAAGAAGCGTTTACAAGAGCTTTTAAGAAAGTATATCAATTACCGCCGGGGCAATATCGAAGAATTATGTCCAAAATAACGTTACAAAGGGAGGAAAGAAATATGAGTCAGGAACAAAAAATTAAAGGCTGGTTGTTGAGCGGAAGTCACCCTTTTCATTATGAAATTGGAATTGATTATGGAGTGGTACATAAAGGAAAAGGATCTGGGTATTTAAAATCAGTGACTGTTGAATCTCCAAATGAATTTGGAACGTTGATGCAGGAGTTTAAAGCAGACCAGTATAAAAATAAACGACTGAAGCTATCGGGGTTTATTAAGACAAAAGGTTTGAGCGGGTTCTGTGGACTGTGGATGCGGGTTGATTCAGCGATGCAAGATGTGCTGGAGTTCGATAATATGAGTGACCGCCCCATTACAACAGATACAGAGTGGAATCATTATTCAATCGTTTTGGATGTTCCTGAAAACAGTGCTGTTATTTCCTTCGGCATATTGCTTAATGGACATGGACAGGTGTGGATTGATGAATTAAAATTTGAAGAAGTAGATAAAAGCGTGCCAACGACGAACCAGAGTGCAGCGCATGATCTTTTAGATGAACCAACTAATTTATCTTTTGAGGAAAGCCTAAACTAATATTCCGAAATAATACAAAACGCATTCTAAATTGAAAGGATAATTAGAATGCGTTTTTTCTTTTCGTAGTGTTTAGCTATTTCAATCTATATCTTGAATGATTCAAATTAATTGGTTTAATCGTTTTGCTTTGCTGCTTGCGTTGATAAAGATTGTTTTGTGTTAATGCATAAATAACAAGTGCTGTACCAAATACTTCATATAAACTAATAGGATGACCTTGTAACGTAACGACGACCAGAGTAGTCACTGGTACAAAGTTTATAAATAAGATACCGCTAACAGGAGAGAGAATTTTGATTCCTTTATTCCAAGCTAATAAAGCGATTAGACCTGGAAAGAGAATCATAAAAATCATGTCATAACGCACTTGGTAGATGACCTCTAGGCTAGGAACATCTACAATATGAAAGGCCGTTGCAATCAAAGTAATCAGGCCTGTCGTAATAGTTCCTAGTAAACAGGTTAAAGTAGAGTATCGTAAGGTAGACCAGCCTTTAACTGATTCGCCTCCCATAGAATAAATACACCAACCAATGACTGCAATAAGCATGAATAAAATCGGGAATAGATTCGTTGTTAATATAGAAGCAAACTCAGTACTTCCATTTGTCACGACAATAAAGGCGCCGATGAATGCGCAGGAAATTGTGATAAACTGATAGTTTTCGGGCTTGATTTTTTTATATATCCAAATAATTAGAATAGATAACATTGGCATTATCGATTCCATAATAGAGGCGACGACTACACCTGAACGCCCCATCATATGCTGTCCAAGAAAAATAAGAATGTTGTAAACGGTAAAACCCGCTACACCAAATAATAAGAGTGTGAAAAATTTCCCTTCAAATCGAAACGCTGTTTTTCCTTCCTTCATGAATAAAATAATGACTAATAAAAGCGTAACGGAACCATATCGAATTAACGTGAAAAATAAAGGGTCTATGTATGTCAATGCATGATCCGCTACCGGAAACATCGCTCCCCAAGATATACTGGCAATTAAACAGAGAATAATGCCTGCTAGTTGTGTGTTATTTTTCATCTTGCAACTCCTTCTAATTAATAATAGCTGTCTAACACATCTTATTCGAGGTATACTATTATGTAAAATGATTAAAAAAGATTAAAATCATCATTAAAAATGATAGTTAGAAGGTGTGTATATGGAAATCCGCGATTTGCAGATTTTTCAAGCTGTAGCTGAGCAGAATAGCATCAGTAAAGCAGCTGCGAATCTTAATTATGTACAGTCAAATGTGACGGCCAGAATTCAAATGTTAGAAAAAGAATTAGGAACAAAATTATTTCATCGCCATAAAAAAGGGATGGTTTTAACAGCAGAAGGGAAAAGACTACTAACACATTCCCAGAAAGTTTTAACAGAGTGGGCAGAAATAAAGAATTTATTTCTAGATTCAGAGAATCCTAGTGGAACTCTTACAATCGGTACTGTAGAAATCGTTAGTCAGCTTCCGTATATTTTATCTAGTTATTTTACGAAGTTTCCGAATGTCGATTTATCATTAAAAGCAGGTGTTACAGAAGAGCTTTTGACAGAAGTTCTCCATTATCAATTAGAGGGAGCTTTTATTACGGGACCTATCCAACATCATTTAGTGGAGCAGTATCCAGTATTTGAAGAAGAATTGACCTTGGTTACGAATAGTCCTCAATTTGAGAAAACTCAGCTGGTTAATCAAACTTTATTAGTATTAAACAAAGGTTGTGGATATCGGCTAAAATTAGAAAATTGGTTGAAAGCAGAAGGGGTTTCCCCAAGGAGAGTTATAGAATTTAGTACGCTGGATATGATTATTAAAAGCGTTACATTAGGTTTAGGTATTACGGCTGTTCCGAAGTCATACATTGAACAGCTCACAGATTATAAGAATTTATATTGTCATCAGATTCCGGAAGAATTTCAAACGATTGTTACTTTGTTTATCCGAAAAAAAGACACGTATATGACGAACTCGGTCAAACAGTTATTAAATATTATTCTAGAAAAAAAAGGAATTGCTAGTGAGCGGGAATAATAGAGTTAATAATGAATCGATAGGATTATGAGGCGAATGTGGACCGATTCTTCATTTTAAAAAAGAGGATGCCTAACAGTGTATATTTTCAGGCATCCTTTTCATGTTTAGCGTAATGCGTCAGCGAGACTTTCCCCCATCTGGACCATTACTTGTGATAATATCTTCATGCGCAACTACGTTTTAAACGACATATTCAGATTTGCTTGCTTGTAATTCCGTAATCATTTAATCAACAGGGTAGCAAGTTGCTTGTCTTCCTGCAAGTAAGCCTGTTTGAGCAACGGCAACGGAGCCTGCACAAATACCTGAAACAAGTACTTTTTGTTCATATGCTTGTTTTAAGAAGCTTGTTAGTTCTTCATTTTTAACCCCTCAATGATTGTTTTAGTAAGTGGCATGGACAAGGCTTCTAGACTTTGCTCAGATTCGTTAATCCCCCAGTGATAGATAATTCCCATAAGGCTTTGAGTAATCAGCGTGGCCATTTCATCTACGGATTGATTAGTACCAATAGAATCTTTTTCTTTTGCTTCTGTAAGTAATGCAAAAATAATTTGAAAGAGTGAGCGGTTTGAATTTAAAAAGTAAGTATGCTCTTTTGAATTTAATGCAGTACTATAAATGACTTTCATTAAATCTTTACCCATTTCTTGTTCTAAAAATCGCATTAATTTTTGTATGAAAATGAATAACTTTTCAAGAGGATCTATATCTTTTGGGAAAGAATGAAATACTTCAAGATAATAATCATCAACTTCTGTGAAGCGTACTAAAAATATATCCGATTTTGCTGAGAAGTGTTGATAAAAGGACCCTTTCGATGTGCCGCTTTTTTTCACAATTTCGTCGACCGTTACTTTATCAAATCCTTTTTCGCTAAAGAGTTTTAACGATGTTCTTAAAATTTTTTCCTGTGTTTTCTCTCCCCTACGTTGTTTTTTTCGTATTTCAGTCATATAAAAACCTCCGAATAATAGTTGACAAAATATTCCATTGGATAATAGAATTAGACTACAGTCTAGTTATCTTATACTTCATTTAACTTATATCTTAAATAATAACAAAAATTTCTTTTTGCTGTTTTTAGTTTTTTTAAAAGAGATAGCGCTTACATTGAATGAAGATTAAATACTGGAGGAGAAATTATGAATAAAATTATCAAATCTAGTGAAATAGGCAAGTGTTTTAAGAGTGGTGATCAAATTTTAGTTGGTGGTTTTGGCTTATCAGGAACCCCTTTAACTATTATTGACGAACTATTAAAAG
>NZ_JBALMU010000222.1:2456-2690 GCF_036962285.1 Bacillus sp. JJ634 | reverse complement strand
TACTCTTATTATTGCCGCATTATAAATGATTGGACCAATTTACAGTCATTTGAAATTGGTCCAACATTTTTCAATTGTAACAAATGATGAAAAAATTAACAATTCTAATTTTTCTGATATTGATTAAGCATGTTAATTTTTGTATGATTAAGACATTTATAGTACAGTTATTTTAGAGGAGTGACATAGGGGATGACACAGCCAAAGAAAAAAGCCTATCAAGTAATTGTTGAT
>NZ_JBALMU010000222.1:0-2450 GCF_036962285.1 Bacillus sp. JJ634 | reverse complement strand
ACCGACAGAGAGAGAGTTAGCCAGCCGTTTTAATGTAAGTCGAACGTCGGTTAGAGAGGCGCTACGGAAACTTGAAATTAAAGGAATAATTGAAATTAAACAAGGCAGCGGGAGCTTTATCAAAACATCAGAAAATTTCGCAGTAGAAGAGATTTCCTCCACAATCATGAACGCTGAAAAAAAACTAATCTATGAAATGTTGGAGCTTCGCTGTATGCTTGAAGTAGAATGTGCTTCTTTAGCTTCACAAAGAGCCACTTCTGAAGACTTAAATCAAATTCGTGAGGCACTAGAAATGATGGATCACGCTAAAAATGATATGGAATTAGGACTTCAAGCTGACCTAAACTTTCATATTAGTATTGTTTACGCTTCACATAATTCAATATTTTTACAATTGATTAAAACCCTAAGTGGACATATGCAAGATACAATCCGAGCTACTCGAAGACAAAGATTAGCTAATCATGAACGCAACCAAGATACGATTAATGAGCATAAAGAGATTTATTTAGCGATCGCCACAGGCGATGCAGATCAAGCAGCGCAACTAATGGAAAAACATATTACACAAATAAGAAAAGAATTGACAGAGTCATTGTTAGATCATATAGGGGAATAGATAGGAAAATTGATTAATATTTGATTAGCCTATAACCTTTAGGCACCTAGTAGCCATAGCTAGATGATGACAGTGTGCCCCCTACTCAAAAAAGTCTTGACTTATAACTTGATAATACTTTTCCCATACTATCGATACCTTCCAATTTTTTTGTCGAAACTAAAAAGACCAGAGATATACTCAGGTCGGATTTTTTCACCATTTAAAAGTCACAATTGCAATTTATCAATTCCCTACAAAAATACTAATAGTATTTAACGAACGAGAGCCTTTGAACAAGACAAATTAAAAAAGTCAATTCCTCTGAACGTTAAGGTATCGACTTTTTCAGCTTGAACTCTGCTTAGCGTACAAAATTTCTGAAATGTTGGCGGTACCGGTCCCATCAACATTCTTTTCCAAAGTTATCAAGCAATGCATGCTTAATAACTTATTATCAAACACAAGTACATTTGGACATTTATAATTTGTGAAAAACTATTGTGAAAATCGGCAATATTTATTTTAACGAAAATCGGTCTTGAATGGTATTTTTATAAACAAAAAAGCAGATGGTATAGATTTTTTCTATACCATCTGCCTTTCTATTATACCAACTTCAACCACGCGACCGCTTCACAATAACCAGGCACTGTTCCCCATTAGTGATGGGTGGAAAAAAGTATCAGTCCCCTGTCATTCTTATTATCTTTGGGCTAACGTCTAAATACGCATTAATGCGCCATTAGGCTTTGATAACTCTTGATCTGTTATCTGATTCATTTTACAAAATTGTTCAAAAAATTGTTGTGCCAGCTCTCGTTCCTTTGGGTCACTTTTCAACGAAACTATATCAAGCAAAATTTGAGCCATCCATGAATTATCAAAATAACGGTATTTACCTGTATTCCATGTCATTTTGTGGGGGAATTTTTCATTTACATAGTATTCCCAGAAAAGCATCTGATCCGATTCCTGTTCTGTAAGTTGGAGTCTGTATTTTGAATGGGCAGGAATATATCCATCTTCACAAAGCTTACCGATAAAATCTTCATTCACCATATAGACACCTAAGATACGTCTGTCTTTTTCAGGCATGCTGGAATCTATTGCTGTTAACAGGACAGCGCTATTTTGGTGCAAGCGGATGGGTTTGTTTGACTTCCCCTTGTTATTACCACTTTTTATTACGCCTGAAAAAACCTTCCACTCTGAAAAAGCATTATTCTGTTCTTCTGTGTCACACCAAAAAACCATTTGTGATTCGGGATGAAGTTTATGATTTTTCATAAGTTTTTCATATTCCAAGCGAAGTTCCTGTTTTTTTTGTTGTAGTTTTTTTTCCTCTTCTTTCTTCCATTCTTCCTCTTTTCGTTCCATTTCCTTTTTTTCTATAATTTTTTCAATCGAATTAGCAACACTTTTATCATGTAGTTTTAGGTGCTTCCCAAATACATCGGGGAAAACAAACTTTTTATTTTCCGATGCGAAATGTATTTCAATACTAGAATCATTATGTTTAACTATACTACCCATACCAAAACGCTTGTGTGTAACTTTCTTATTGATTAGATTCATTATTCCAGTCCTCCTTGTAGAATAAAAATTCGATTACTATTAGATAGTAAATTGATGATTTTATTCGACTAGCTTCCTTTAAAGCTCACACAACTGTTTGAATTTTTCTTTGGTCTAAAAAAGGATATTAAAAAACGTATCCATAATTCTATCTGCAAGAAAATACAGCGGAATTCGGAATACGATTGAAAAAACAATTGCAAGACTATTATAACATTTTTTGGAAATATTACAAATTTATTATTGACAACATATTTTATCACGAGGTAAA
>NZ_JBALMU010000221.1:0-3156 GCF_036962285.1 Bacillus sp. JJ634 | reverse complement strand
CAACTTACCAAGTACACCTAAACCTAATTTACAGCGTTATAAAGGGCTTGGTGAAATGAATCCAGAGCAGCTATGGGAAACGACAATGAACCCTGATACACGTACGCTATTACAAGTAAGTTTAAAAGATGCAATTGAAGCGGATGAAACTTTCGAGATGTTAATGGGGGATAAAGTAGAGCCGCGTCGTAACTTTATTGAGGAAAATGCCATTTACGTTAAAAATTTAGATATTTGATTGGACAACAGGATGATGGATTCATCCTGTTGTTTATATGACATCTCATTGATGAAATGAGGTCAGAAGCTTTATATAGGAGGTTGGCTCCATGTCAGAACAAGAAAGATCCAATGTTAAAGAAATTAATATTAGTACCGAAATGCGGACTTCGTTTTTAGATTATGCGATGAGTGTTATTGTGTCACGAGCCCTACCTGATGTCAGAGATGGATTGAAACCGGTTCATCGGAGAATTTTGTATGCAATGAATGACCTTGGAATTACGGCAGATAAACCTTATAAGAAATCTGCCCGTATTGTTGGGGATGTTATTGGTAAATACCATCCGCATGGTGATTCAGCTGTATATGAAACAATGGTACGTATGGCTCAACCATTTAATTACCGGCATATGCTTGTAGACGGCCATGGGAATTTTGGTTCTGTTGACGGCGACCAGGCAGCGGCCATGCGTTATACAGAAGCGAGAATGTCTAAAATCTCAATGGAACTCGTACGGGATTTGAATAAAGATACTATTGATTATCAGGACAACTATGATGGTTCTGAAAGAGAACCATCTGTTATGCCGGCGCGTTTCCCTAATTTATTGGTAAACGGTTCATCAGGAATTGCCGTAGGAATGGCTACAAATATTCCACCGCATCAATTAGGAGAAGTCATCGATGGTGTTCTTGCTTTAAGTAAAAATCCCGATATTACGATTCAAGAGTTAATGGAGTATATTCCAGGTCCAGATTTCCCAACTGCCGGTTATATTTTAGGGCGTAGTGGAATTAGAAAGGCATATGAGACAGGCAGAGGTTCCATTGTCCAGCGAGCAAAAGTAGATATTGAAGTGAAGCCTAATGGAAAACAAACGATTCTTGTGACTGAAATTCCGTATCAAGTAAATAAAGCGAGACTAATCGAAAAAATTGCTGATCTTGCTCGTGAGAAGAGAATTGAAGGGATTACAGACTTAAGGGATGAATCGGACCGAAATGGTATGCGTGTCGTTATGGAAGTTCGGAAAGATGTAAATACGAGTGTCTTATTAAATAATTTATATAAACATACATCTATGCAAACGACATTCGGTATTAACCTTCTAGCTCTTGTAGATGGCCAGCCGAAAGTATTGAATTTAAAACAATGCTTATATTATTACTTAGAGCATCAAAAAGTGGTTATTCGTCGTCGCACAGAGTTTGAACTACGGAAAGCGGAAGCTCGTGCTCATATTTTAGCAGGATTGCGAATTGCTCTAGATCACTTAGATGAGGTTATTGCTTTAATCCGTAGTTCGAAGACGACTGATATTGCACGTGAAGGTCTGATGGAGAAGTTTTCACTTTCAGAAAAACAAGCGCAAGCGATTTTAGATATGCGTCTCCAACGTTTAACCGGTTTAGAACGTGAAAAAATTGAAGAAGAATATCAAGCGATTATGGCTCTTATTGCAGAATTAAAAGCGATTTTAGCTGATGAAGAAAAAGTGCTAGAAATTATTCGTGAAGAGCTTCTTGAAATTAAAGAGCGTTTTAATGATACAAGACGTACGGAAATTTTACTAAGCGGCTTTGAGAGTTTAGAGGATGAAGACTTAATTCCGGAAGAAACCATTATTGTTACGTTAACGCACAATGGCTATATTAAACGTTTACCTGCTTCAACATATCGCAGTCAAAAACGAGGTGGCCGTGGTATTCAAGGAATGGGGACAAATGAAGATGATTTTGTAGAGCATCTTTTAACAACCTCAACACACGATACGCTGTTGTTCTTCACAAATAAAGGGAAAGTATATAGAGCTAAAGGCTATGAAATTCCGGAGTATGGAAGAACAGCAAAAGGTTTACCTTTGATCAACCTAATAGAGGTCGAGAAAGGGGAAACGGTTAATGCGATTATCCCAGTGAAGGAATTTGTGGATGATTGGTTCTTATTCTTTACAACGAAACATGGAATATCGAAACGAACTCCTCTATCTTCTTTTGCTCATATTCGTAACAATGGATTAATTGCACTAGGTTTACGAGAAGATGATGAGTTAATTTCTGTTCGTATGACAGATGGTAACAAACAAATTATCATTGGAACAAAAACAGGAATGATGATTCGTTTCCCAGAAAGCGATGTTCGTACGATGGGAAGAACAGCAGCAGGAGTTAAAGGAATTTCTCTACGTGCTGAAGATGAAGTCGTCGGTATGGAAATATTAGAAGAGCAAGAGGAAATCTTAATTGTTACGAAAAATGGATATGGAAAACGAACAGCTGAAGAGGAATATCGAATTCAAAGTCGTGGCGGTATAGGGATTAAAACGTGTAACGTTACTGAGAAAAATGGTGAGCTTGTCTCTATTAAAACAGTAGTGCCTGGAGCGGAAGAAGATTTAATGCTTATTACGGCAGCGGGTGTTTTAATTCGAATGGCTGTTGAAGATATTTCAAAAACAGGTCGTAGCACACAAGGTGTAAAACTTATTCGTCTTGAAGAAGCAGAAAATGAATATGTATCTACCGTTGCAATTGTTGAGCGTGAAGATGACAAAGAAGAAGATGATGAAGAGAATTCTTCTGAAATTGTGACAGAAGAAATTGACGGAGAAGAGTGATAGAAAAGCCAGGCATAAAGCCTTGGCTTTTTTAATTAGTTTTTCATATGAAGTTCAGTTCATTATAAATTTCACATAATAAAAACGGTAAGAGTAAATGATGTTTCACGTGTAACATGATTTTTTAAAATTAATCTATGGAATTTAATGGTGTATAATGTAAAATGATAGTTTTTTAAAAAAAGCTTGCAATTGCTCGTAATACTAGTTATACTTATTTAAGTCGACAGGGAAATGAGAAAAGTTGTTGACATTATACTTTTAAAGTGTTATGATATTAAAGTTGTTTATTCGAAAGTGATAAATATTGCTCTTT
>NZ_JBALMU010000220.1:0-1140 GCF_036962285.1 Bacillus sp. JJ634 | reverse complement strand
GTTTAATAAAGTTGTTGTAATAGAAATGATAATCTTAACAGTAAAAAGGAGATAAAATGGAGAAAATAAAGGCTTGGGCGAAGAATTTAAAGCGACAAATATTCATTCTTTATTTTGCTTATAAAGATGAAAGAGTACCTTGGTATGCTAAGGTATTTACAGCTTGTGTTGTAGCATATGCGTTCAGCCCTATTGACTTAATACCCGACTTCATACCGATTCTTGGTTATTTAGACGATGTAATTATTGTTCCGTTGGGAATTATGTTTGCATTAAAGATGATACCCAAAAGTGTAATATCTGACTGTGAAGTTAAAGCAGAGGAAATAATGAAAAACGGTAAGCCGAAGAATTGGATAGTTGGTTCACTAATAGTTTTGATTTGGAGCTTAATTATCTTATGGCTTATTATAAAGGCTTATCAGTTCTTCAACTAATGGGTAGCGATTGTTCGATAAGAACAGTCGCTTCTTGCACTAACGTCGCAGTATAGTTTAATAACACATAGGTTAAGGATATATGAATGAGGTGATAACTTGGAGTTCTATAAAGGTGAAGGTGAATTTTGGGATGAAGGCGAAAAACCTATATTGGATTTAGATACTAGAATTGCTGAGGAAAAGTTAGATGTTAAACTTCCTCTGTCATATATAAAATTACTAAAAGAACATAAAGGTGGTACTTTAAAATATCCAAACATTTTTATTGAGGAAAACGATAAGGAACAATTTACAATTCCAGAGATATACGGAATTGATTTTGAAGGCGAACAAAATGGTGTAGGTATCCTTGCTTCTAAGTATTGGATTAATAAGATTGGTTTACCTGAACCTATAATAATTCCATGGGGTGATTATCATAGTTGGATTGCTTTAAACTATGAGGAAAATACTGAAAATCCCTCAGTAGTTTACTTTTACGAGGATTACTTATCGGACAATGAGAAATGGAAACAAATAAAAATAGCAAATGATTTTGATGCTTTTTAAGAAAACTATCTCGTGGTTCTATTTTAGACCCTAAAAGATTAAAACCAAGTTACGGGAGAAAGAAAAAGTAAATGAATTTTGTTCAACTAACGGGGGCATTAGTTAAAGAAGAATTAAGTGATTTTAGGTTTGAGAACTTCTTATAGTTATT
>NZ_JBALMU010000219.1:0-1123 GCF_036962285.1 Bacillus sp. JJ634 | reverse complement strand
CGTATTTACTTTCCAATTAAAATGAGTACCTATAAGCACCCCTATCTGTCCCATAAGATCGAAATATTGATTTCCCTTATCTAAAACGACAATAGCTATATCTTCTGGACCAACGGTAGGATGCTGTTCTTTAATTTCTTCAATAATGTTGATTAAACTAGATTTAAATTCCTTGTTTTCATACTCAATTAACTTTATACTATCTATTTCTTCGTAATCAATATCTGTAAATTTACGTAAAGGATCACGACTTAGTATCATTTCTCTTTCGGCAGACTTTTCTACGTTATATCCACAAGCTTTCCACTGATCATCAGTTAATTTTCTAATACCTACTTCTTCAAATAACCCAAAACCTACACCATGTGCAAACATCAACGTTCTAGGGTCTGTTCTATAGCATTTATTTAGAAGAAAGTCTGGTTTAGTTTCGTTAGTATTAGCTTGAAAAATGTTTTGGAAAATGTCCCCTGCTACATATACAGTTTTGGCTGTTACTAATTCACAGAGTTCAAAAAAGCTTTCTTGGAAATCCTGACTTTCATCAATTAAAACATAGTCAAACATTGGAGAGATTTCTTCACCTTTGGATGATAAAAACTCAATGGCTTCTCTACATGCTGAATCAAAACTTCCTTGCATAAGACCTTGGAATGGAATTCCGTACTTTTTACAAATTAAGCTATACATTCCTACATTATTCGGGTCATTTTTAGATCCCCAACTATGCATTATCCATAATCGTTCATCCCATTTAATTTGTTCTTCGACTTTCATAAAATCGAAAAAAGATGGCACTCGGTTCTTTAATGAATTAGCAAGTGCTTTGTTAAAACAAGTAAATGCAATTCTGTTTTCATCATTTTCCGTATACAGCTCTTTTACTTTATGCAGTAGTAATTCTGTCTTTCCAGTACCCGCTAACCCTTGGATTGTAATTCTATCTGCATCTTTCTTTTTGAAAATAAATCTAGTTTGGTCACCGTCAAACAAAATAATATTTTGTTTAACTTTTTCCAGTGTTGTTTGAGGTAATTCTTCAGTAATTTTATCTATGTGATTAATACTACCTATACATAAAGAAATTAATAATTCAATTTGACGTTTTTTAATTTCATCTTCA
>NZ_JBALMU010000218.1:0-2648 GCF_036962285.1 Bacillus sp. JJ634 | reverse complement strand
CCCCCTATACTAATCCCCATTTTAATAACAAACATAAAAAACCCTCCATTTGCACCATTCCTCTAGAACTATTCATTGGTAAATTATATACTATTATTTAGGTTAAAAATCAGAGAATCTGTTCTCAGCAAATAAAAAATTTCCTGTTAATACATAATCATAATATTGAAGATTCTCTCTCATCAGGACTCAAAGAATTAGAATGTTGATACTTATTATAACTTGCATCCGTATGAGTAAAGAAGTTTATGCTATCTACTGTATATAGGGGTCTAAGTCCCCAGATTCTTGTTCTACCGCTCCCTTCGACAATATAAAAGCTATCTTGTTGTGTACCACAAAACCTATCACACTCGCTGCAATAACGTTCGAGGATCCGAGGAATAGGTGATGTCTCAGAATCCATCCCCCGCTCCTGCACTTTTTACGAATATCCACTAGAGCTGCTTTACCACCTAACTCTTTCAGTACATCAATAATTTCATCAACCCATAACTTTTTAATTTGTTCCATATAGCCTCTCCAATACACTTTATAGTTCCCCTATTTATCAACAGAATATTGCGATAATAAATCATAATCTTAATTAAAGTGCTTTGCCCAACCTTAACCCTTTGGTAACTCCGAAAATATGGCACTTTGTTTTATGTATCGAAATTGGTTTCTTCCATGCCTCTTCTAGGCTGAATAGAATGTATATCACGACTGGTCATCTTATTTGAAGGCTACATGAAAGACAATTTAGCAATTTGACGAGCAGGCTTAAACCGGCCGATGAATTTACCACTTTAGTTCTCCCAAAAAGAGGAGCACATATTGTCCCTCTCTCTCCTTTTTGCAGAGAATCCTTTTAGATGTTCGTTCTACTCTCCAGCATTGCTCTATCTAGCTATTTAAACGTTTTTCTCCATTTATTTATTCAACAACATTTTCACTGAACACTTTCTCTACTTTTACCGTTTCATTAAGTGCTAAGTTATCATTCGTCATTTTAACTACTATATACTCACTATTATAGCCGTTAATTTCTTGTGAGCCACTTGTATAAGTAGTTCTGTACTCCTCATATGTAAGTACTTTATAGGTATGTTCGTTAATTGGAATAACTTGTTTCCCTTCATAACGTATTAGCTCTGAAGACTTACCTGTAAGATTTGCTTCTTGTATGCTTTTCTGGCTCTGTTTATACGCCTTTCCAGTAGGATTTAAATAACTTTCTATATAGCTAAAATCGTTTAACGCTATAGCCTTTAAACCCTCCACAACATACTCATGGACAAAGTCAATTGCCAAAGTCTGCTCATCATAGTTGAGTGATTCATCCCCACTCTCCTTATCTCCTTCAGCAAGATATTCTGGCTCTATAGAGCTTATTCCTTCTTGAGCATTCTCTAACATAGCTACAATTTCCGAACGTCCATCCTCTTTCGCAATCATTAATGCAGTATAGCCTGGCTTATTTGGTGTATCCTTGGCTCCATGTTTTAACAGGATTTCCGCCAACTTTGGATTATTAAAAAATGCGGCATAGAAAAGAACTGTATTTCCATCATCATTCATAGTATTAGGATCGGCACCATAGTTTAGTAGAAGATCAATCATTTCTACATAATCTATCGAGGAAGCTAAAGCTATTAACGTTTGGTAATCATCTTGAGCTCTAACATTTGGATCATAGCCTGCAAGTAAAAATACTCTAACTAACCCCAAATTATTAAAAGAAACAGCCCTCTCAAACTCTTCCTGATTATTAATCTCTAACTTATTCAAAACATGTTCAGCTTGTGCTTTACTCTTAATATCCCCATCTATATTTTTAATACGAAGATATTCTGTCAGCTCTACTTTATCTGATAAGTTCGCATATGTTAAAACGGTAAAACCAAGAGAATCTTTATAATAAGGATCCGCTTTTCTCTCAATTAAAAAATTATACATTGTTATTAAATCTTCCGAGGTAGTAGGCTCAACTTCGAACATTCGCATCATGGGTGTTTTACCATCATCATCAAGGGGGTTCATATTATAACCATGTAAATATAATTTTTCAATCGTTCCATAGTTTCGGTACATTACTGCTTCATGTAGCAGAGTCTTACCGTCTATTTTTACATTAGCGTCCAAGCCATTGCTTAGTAAATACTCAATTACATCCATATGCTTTTTATCTTTATGTCCCGAATACATTAAAGTTCCTATTGTATTTAATGCTGAATCTCCTGTCTCATCATCTATAGCATTAATATCTTGTCCCGCTTCTACCATATATTGAACCTTCTCAAGATCCCCCTCCCAAATTGCATCTGTAAACTCCTCCATATCCTGTTGGTTTGATTGACTAGCCTCAGGAGCATTTGCAAATTTGGATTCTTGAAGCAAGTCGTAAACCTTATTCCATACTAAAAAACATATAGTTGCTAATGAAATTGCTAAACAAATTTTCAAAGATGTTTTCCACACGGGTATTAATACCTACCTTTTGTACATATTATCCCTTATTATAAAATATAGATATGTACATAAATAGCATTGACTTTATCTATCTATCTTGAATCACACACATTTTATAGGTATTAACTCACAAAAAGCCTCTCACCATTAATGTTATAGACAGATGTATTTTTTATATATTCAGTTACCCACTAATT
>NZ_JBALMU010000217.1:0-5123 GCF_036962285.1 Bacillus sp. JJ634 | reverse complement strand
ATCATTAAGTATTCTACTGAGGTTTTTTATTAAATATAAATAAATTGAATGTGTTTGGTGGATAGATTGTTTAAATCAGCCAATAAAATCTCAGTTTCAATTAATAAATTGTTGTATCCAATTGATAAACTGACAAAAAATTATATTCTGACGAGGTGAAATTTTAAATATAAAATTTAGAACAAAAAGACGAGCACGTTTGTATGCTCGTCTTTTTTTTTGCACTTATTCCGATACAATCACTTGATTGATAAATTGTTCAGCCATTACAGCTGAATCTAGCCTAGCTGCAATAAACGGTGGCTGCACTCGATTGTTTGCTTCAACAGGAACGCCAAGCCAGACAAATTTTTGATCGATGATGATGAACGGAAATGCAATGGCTGTTAGTATAAAACGATTGGCGGGAAGCTCACGGTTTATTTTGGGTGAAATAAGCGTAATATTCGCTGAACAGTTTTGTAATACCGGCAGCCATTCATCCGGTAATTGAAAAGAATTAGGTAAAGCTACGATGATGTCTCGCTTTGCTGACGTTAAATCATCAAATAGTTTTTCTAATTTTCTTGCATGCATCCATTGTAAACGAGGATGCTGATGCTTGACCCACTGGCCAATTTCATTTGTTTGAACTAGTTGGCGATGCTGTGTTTGATGATCGACTAATTGGCGGATTGTTTTACTGCGATATACAAATTTCTTTACAAAATTGGTATCACATACATGAATAAACTTTCCTTTTGTACGCGTAATCGCTACATTTATTAAACGTTCACTATCTTTTCCCGTCAGTAGTAATCCTGCACGATTTTGCGGATAGCTATCAACCGTATCAAAAATCATCATATCGCGCTCACTGCCTTGAAAACGATGAACAGTGGCTGCAATCAAATCGGCTGTTTGACGCTCCTTTGCATATATATCATTTAATAGCAGTTCCATTAAATCCGCTTGCGCACGATACGGCGTCACATAGCCAATCGAACGAGCACCATCGATATAAGCTTCATGAAGCAGTTGAAAGGAGAGCAGTAATTGCCAAGGATTCACTCGTGAATGAGTCGTTCGCTCTGACACACAATATTCTCCCGAAAAACTCGTATTTAACAAAATAGAAGCTCGATTCATAAAAGGCTCCAGTTCAGCAATTGGCTTTCTACTTTCCTCCGCACTTTTATGGTCACCAACAAAGTCATGATAAATATAATGATTCGTAAAAGCAGAAATTTCCGGATGCATGCGTCGCTGTTCTTTTAAAAGAAATAAATGCGGATGCAGTTCTCCGGCTTCTACAACGGTTGCTACCCCCGAACGATGAAAAACATCTTCCTTTAACCATTGCTTCACAATCGCATCTTTAGCTGCAGCAATAGGCGGCAATTGCTTAAAATCACCGCAAACGATGATATGTTTCGCAAGTGAAGCAGCAAAAGCCACTTGCGGCACATAGGCCATACTTGCTTCATCTAGTAGCACGACATCATATTCTTGCTCGTAAATGGTAGCGTCGGTTGCCGCCTTCGCCAAGGTGGTTCCAATTATTTTCGCTTCTTTTATAAAGCTCATTTCTTTTTGACGAATTTTCTCTAAAATTCTTGCCAGCTTTTTCTCTAATTCAATTAATTGTTCTGAATCGCGTACGCTAAATGAACCGGCCAAATCCTGCTTTAACAGTCGTTTTTCTTCTATTAATTGTTCTTTTTCTTTTAGCAAGCTTGGTTCCTTTTTTTGCAGCAGCTGACCGGAAACGATATCTTCATGCTTCGTTAGACTTTCTCCAATTTGGGTGCCATAACGAAGTACTTCTCCTTCTTGAAATCGACCTTTCTTCTTTACAAAAGCAGAAATTTCCGCCATTAACACATCAACAGCTTGATTGCTATGCGCTAAAATAAGCACCTTTTTCTCTTTTAAATAGTGGTTGGAAGCCACTCGGGCCAGCGTATACGTTTTGCCTGTCCCCGGCGGCCCCCAAACGAATGTAACTGGATTATATTTAGAACGTAAAAACAGTTCTTTTACAGCCGTTTGCCCGCTTTCATTTGGATGCTTCGCTGGCATAGAAGGGTCCATTAATCGCTTAATTCGCAAGCGCTTTTGCTTACTTTTCGCCGCTTCTAGTAAACGGCTTATTAGTTGTTCTAGCAACTCCCACGGATCATGGAAAAGAAATGCTTCACTTATTACATCTCCAAGTGAACGGTCAAATGCTAGAATGATGCTTTTCCCTTCTGAAGATAAAATGCGTCCCTTCTCCTTTATTCCTCCCCACTCCATGCGAACCGAACTGCCTACTGGGATTTTAACAGATATACCTGTTTCAAAATAATACGTATAAGCCTCGCCGCTTGAAAGCTGCTTTCCATTTGAAATTAAATATTTTGTGCTTCCAAACTTTTTCAAATGGAAAATTTCAAGCTGCAGGGCCTCTTGCCATTCTTTAATATATTCTATCGTTGAATTCATCTTTCTCTTCCCTTGGTTTCCTTATAATAGATAAACAGGCTCAATCGAATCGATTGAGCCTGTTTTTCAGACATCTTACTATATCATTTTTCTTAAATTTATACCAACAGGAATTATTACTTTTCCATTAATTCAACAAATTCGTCAACAAGATCATTAAAGATACGTAAAGCATTAGCAATCGGTTCTGGTTTCGTTAAATCAACTCCAGCTTTTTTCAATAATGCAAGAGGCTTGTCGGAGCTTCCACTTTTTAAAAACGTTAAATAATTTTCTAATGCCTCTTTGTCTCCGGACAAAATCGTATCAGCAATAATAATCGCAGATGTATAGCCTGTTGCGTATTTATAAACGTAGAACGGGCGATAAAAATGCGGAATCCGTGTCCAGCCGTATTTGACTTCATCATCAAAAACAAGATCTTCTCCATTGTACGTTCGGAAAATGGACTCATATACCCCATTAAAGACATCCGCATTTAATGGTTCATCTTGCTCCGCTTTTTCATGAACTGTTTTTTCAAACTCTGCAAACATTACTTGTGTAAAGAACGTTCCTTTAAAGCTGTCAATAAAATGATTCAGTAAATGTTTTTTCTTATCGATTTCTTTTGTCGTCTTTAATAAATGACGGATTAATAAAATCTCATTGACCGTTGACGCCACTTCTGCGACAAAAATAGAATAACCAGCTGAAATGCGCGGCTGATGAGTAGAACTAAAATATGAATGCATGCCGTGACCACATTCATGAGCTAACGTGAACACACTATCTAAATCATCGCGATGATTTAATAAAATAAATGGGTGCACGCCATATACCCCAAGGTTATAGGCTCCCGAACGCTTCCCAGGTGTTTCGCGAACATCTAGATAACGATTTTCTTTAAAACTCGCTAATGTTGACGTGTATTCTTCACCAAGCGGCTTTAATGCTTCGAGCATAAGTGCATAGCCTTCTTCATAAGAAATTTCCTCTTTTGCACCTTGTACTAACGGTACACTCAAATCATACGCACGTAACTCATCGACCCCTAATACTTTCTTTCGCAATCGCATATATTTTTTCATTGGAGCTATATTTTGTTTAGTTGACATAATCAAATTATCATAAACTTCTTTCGGTACTTCATCACTAAATAATGATTTTTCTAAAGCAGATGGATAATTTCTTAATCTTGACATATTGACATTATTGCGAATGGCGGCTGCAAGTGTGGAGCCAATCGTGTTTTTCAATTGAACATACGGTTTATAATAAGCTTTATAAGCTTCTTTTCGCTTATCACGATCTTCTTCCTCCATTAACTTCGCATACATACCACGTGTTAATTCTACTTTGTCTCCGGATTCTGTTGTCACATTTCCAAACTTGATATCTGCGTTATTAATCATGCCAAACGTTTTTTGCGGGGCTGACATTGCCTCACCAATTTGAGAAATAACCGCTTCTTGCTCTTTTGTTAAAACATGGGCTTTATATCGATAAGAGTCCCATAAATCTTCTTCAAAATATTCTAACCCTTTCACTTCTGCTATGTAGCTCTTTAAGGTAGATTCCTCCAAACTTAACAAAAAGGGCATAAAAAATGAAGTGGCCTGACTAATTTTTCTCCCTAATTGGCCCGCACGATCCAGCAAAGCTTGCGATTCGCTATTTCTTGTATCTAAATCCGTTTGCAGCATCGCATAAACATACAATTTATTGTATGTACTTCCGAGTTCTTCACTTGCATGAAGGTATTCATATAAATCCTTAGCATTATGAATCGCTCCATCATACGCTTTAAGCGGATCAATGTTCTTTGATACTCGTTCAAAATCCGCTTCCCATTGTTCCTGGCTTTCATAAATATCCGCTAAATTCCACTTTTCTTCTTCTTTTACCTCTTCACGTGTTTTAAACGTTTGCATAGCATCACTCCCTTTCTTGTTCTTCTCTTTATTATAAGCGAACTAAGGAAAAAAACCGCATGAAAAACACCAGTATGTGAGTCGTACTGGTGTTTAACAAAATTAAAACTTGCTTGCTACTTGTGCCACCTTTTCTAAACCCTCTGCAATGATTTCTTGAGCGCGATCTGGATATTGATTGTGCCCTTCAATCACGACTGTTTCTGGACTAGAAATGCCCCAGAAGTTAAGCATTACTTTTACATAATTAACGGCCATCTCTACAGAATTCATTTGTGGAGTAGAATAGTCAGAACCACGTGCATTTAATAAGACTACTTTCTTATCACCCGCTAATCCTACTGGACCTTCTGGGGTATATTTAAATGTTTTCCCTGATTGTGAGAGATAAGAAATATAAGTAATAAGCGGTGCTGGCACGGTAAAATTCCATAAAGGAAAAGCAAACACTACTTTTTCTGCTGCTAAAAATTGATTTAAGTATTGTTCCACTACATCCGCTGCTTTTGCTTCTTCCGCTGTTAATTCTAAGCCTTGGCCGCGTTTATATCCGCCCGAAATCGCAGTATGCCCAAAATAAGGAAGATTAAGTGTGAAAAGATCTAACTCTGTAATATCTTCATTTGGGTTTGCTTCTTTAAATGTGTTAACAAATGTTTCATACATTTTTGTACTAATTGCTTGATCCGCTGGACGGTCATTTGCTTTAATTAATAATACTTTAGACATATTCTGTTCCTCCAC
>NZ_JBALMU010000216.1:0-3172 GCF_036962285.1 Bacillus sp. JJ634 | reverse complement strand
CTATTTATAGTATAATTATACCTATTTAGTAAATAAGTGATAATGCCTATTTATCCTGAAATATCAATGAATTCAGATAAAACTACCTATGAAAATTCTCACTCTGAAGAATAAAAAACAGGACACTTTCAATGAAAAGTGTCCTGTTTTTGTGATTACGGATGTGTAATGAAGAAGTCTTCAAGATATGTACGCCATAGTTTATATCCATCTTTATTTGGTAATTCATTATCTTCTGTTACTAGTGCTTTCATCAGGCCAATTTGCAGCGTAGGCTAATAATTCTTTGGTGTCAGGTTTGTTTTGTTTAGGAGTTTTTTCACTCGGTTGAGCTGCTTTATCAACGTTAGCGTGAATCGTTTTTTTATTATTATGGTGCATATTTCATAGGGCTAAGATAACAATTATAGCGATAATCATAAAAAATTCTTCAATAGAATGTTCTTCTCTCCTAAAAATATGTAATTACTCCCATATTTTGAAACACTCTAGTATTTTATTAAAAAATGCTATTTAATAATATTATACAAAGAAACATGACAAAATCATTTAAATTATGACAAATCCCTGCAAAAACGGCAATATACTATGCTATATATGCTATAATATTAGGTGTTTTGAATCTGAAAGATGGAGGAAGCAATGGAAGAGACAATTAGCTTAAAAGAACTGTTTTTAACGATAAGAAAAAGATTAAACCTTATTATTAGTATCGCAGTGCTGGCTGTTATGGTGAGTGGAATCATTAGTTATTTTTTACTGAACCCAATTTACCAGGCATCTACTCAGTTGCTAGTGAATCAGTCAAAAAATGAGGAAGCGCTATATAGTAACAATGAAGTCCAAACAAACCTGCAATTAATTAACACATATAACGTTATTATTAAAAGCAATGCTATTTTGGACTTAGTGAAAGAAGATCTTAAGCTTGATATGACAACTGCAGAACTAAATGGAAAAATTTCTGTTGCAAGCGAACAAAATTCGCAAGTTTTAAACATTATCGTTACAGATGAAAGCCCGAAAACTGCCGCGAATATTGCCAATAAAACAGCAGAAGTCTTTCAAGAAGAAATTGTGAAAATTATGAAAGTCGATAATGTTACGATTCTAGCCGAAGCAACAGTAGTTGACAATCCAGCTCCAATTAAGCCGCAACCGCTCTTAAATATTGCGATTGCCCTTGTGGTAGGATTAATGGCAGGTGTAGGACTTGCATTCTTACTAGAGTATTTAGATAACACAATCAAAAATGAACAAGATATTGAAAAATTATTAGAACTACCTGTACTTGGAGTCATTACAAAAATTGACGTAGAAGCAAATGATGGAAGCAAAAAAAGTGCAAGAGGTGAGAAGGTTGGCTAAAAGTAAAAAACAGAAGATCATCGAGAACAGTCGGAAGCTGATTACTAAATATAATCCGAAATCGCCAATCTCCGAACAATACCGAACGATTCGAACGAATATCCAATTTTCATCCGTTGACCAAGACATACGTTCCATCGTCGTCACTTCCCCTGGTCCCGGAGAAGGAAAATCGACGACAGCGGGCAATATGGCTGTTGTGTACGCACAACAAGGAAGAAAGGTGCTACTTATAGACTCGGATTTAAGAAAGCCAACTGTTCATTATACCTTTAACTTACTCAATAATTCTGGCCTAACGACAGTCTTAACGAAACGGACAAAATTAATGGAGGCTGTTGTTAAAACAGATGAGCCGAATTTATTCGTCTTACCAAGTGGACCGATTCCACCAAATCCAGCTGAATTATTAGCGTCTAAATCGATGGACGAGTTAGTCAATCAATGCCTAGAACAGTTTGATATGATCATCATGGATACACCACCCATACTTGCGGTAGCCGATGCGCAAATTTTGGCGAATAAATGTAACGGGACTATTTTAGTAGTATCGAGTGGTAAAACTGAAACTGACAAAGCGATTAAAGCGAAAGAATTACTAGATTCGGTTAGGAGCAATATACTGGGTGTTGTCTTGAATAATAAAAAAATGGAGAAAAATGACCAATATTATTATTACTATGGTAGTAAATAAATAATAAGATTTAAATTTATCGTTTTTTTGCCTAAAAGTATGTTGTGATATTTGTAAAATATCAGTTCGTAAGTAATGGAAAGGAGGTGTTGTAATGATTGATATTCATTGTCACATATTATCAGGTATTGATGACGGGGCACAGACTATGGAAGATAGCCTAGCAATGGCCGAACAAGCTGTCCAACAAGGTATCACCAAGATCATTGCAACGCCTCATCATAAGAATGGAAAATATGAAAATCGCAAACAAGATATTTTACATAGAGTCGTTGAATTAAATAACGTGTTGAAAGAAAAGAAAATCCCATTAGACATTCTCCATGGCCAAGAGCCAAGAATCTATGGAGAGCTAGTAGAAGATTATAGGAATGGGGAAATTGTCACACTAAATGACGGCGGTCAATATCTATTTGTGGAGCTTCCATCCGCACATGTTCCTCGCTATACAGCAAAATTACTATATGACATCCAATCTGAAGGACTCACACCGATCATCGTCCATCCAGAAAGAAATCAGGAGCTCATTCAAAATCCAGATTTATTATACGAGTTTGTGAAGAACGGAACATTAACTCAAATAACAGCAGCAAGTATAGCAGGAGACTTCGGCAAGAATATCGCCAAATTTTCCATGCAATTAATAGAAGCCAATTTAACGCATTTTGTATCATCGGATGCTCATAACATCACAAATCGTAGCTTTAAAATGAACGAAGCGTTCGATGCAATCGAACGTAAATATGGAGTCGATTTCATCTATTACTTTACTGAAAATGCTGAACTGCTCGTGCAAGGCAAAGCCGTCTATCGTGACGAGCCAGAGAAAATCAAAAAGAAAAAATTCTTAGGAATCTTTTAATTTGAGAAACTTCATATTTACGTTAGCTTTATATGCTAACCGGTGATGCTTCCTGTCCGTTATCAATGGAAGCACTCGGCCATACTGTGGGATGCACATAGTACATATTACTACATCCTTAGACGCCCGTCGTCAGGAGTATGGTGTGAGGGCGGGTTAGATGCCCGATTTATTATTTGTATGATTGAATTCATTACGAATATTTAAATTAAACTATGCTATTTATATTATCGTCCAATATATATAAC
>NZ_JBALMU010000215.1:0-6464 GCF_036962285.1 Bacillus sp. JJ634 | reverse complement strand
TGTTAAAGGAATTTGAATGGAGAAGATGAATATAAGTACATATATATCCAAATTGTTAAATCAACATAAGAAACGGTCGGCCATTTATGTCGAAAAATTAAGATAAACTTATATAATAAAGATTATGGGAGTTAGGGTGAAGCATGTTTTTAATTGATAAAGAGATAAAAAAGCGTAATCTGCCTGAACATATTAGAAAACATTTAACTTTTTTGTCTCCATTTGAAATGAAATTTTGTATTGCGGTATCTACTTTTCTTTTACTAGATTTCTGTATGATTGTTCCGTTATTGTTAGCTTGGGATGTGAAGTACGTTTCCGTAATTTTGCCATTAATCGTTATCATGAACATTTGGTGTATCTTCCTTCTTTGTAAAAATGTATACACGATTCAATTTTCAACGATCCGATTTTTAGCTGTTCTCGGCATTGTCGGATGTTTTTGTTTCTTTGTACTAACTCAGAAAATGGCTTATAACCTTCTGATGTTAGAGGGTCCTCTTTTCTTATTGATTTCTATATTGCTTCTTTTGAGTTTCATCCTTGTTATACTTCGATATTATTTTAAAAAATTCTCTTCCATTCACGTAAAATGGAAAGAAAAAGAAACATCGAAGTATTCTATCCTATATGTTGGAATGAGTATGGCTACAATTATATTTTTAGTGTATTTCCTTGCCAAGCGATTTGAAATCATTTATGGACTTTTTTTATTAGGTATATTTAATATTTTTGTTGTCGCATTTGCCTATATTGGCATCAAGTTCACGCATAAATACTTTTTTATGAAATTCAATCAACACGTTTTACACTATGGACGCCCCTATAAAAAAGATAAGAAAAATAAAAATATCGAAGTACGTTAATAAAGTTGAATTTTAAAATATAAGAGAGTAATTCGTGAGTTTATGAATAAAAATAATACCGTGACGATTCAACAAAATGATTCAGTATTTTCATCATACTGAATCATTTTTTTATTTATCATATAACGCCATAAATATTATACATTCGCAGGCAATTAGCATGTGAGTATAAAACAATTGACCACTTTTTTATTAGAAGTGAGTAACAATACTTGTTCGGTGAAAAAAGCAAATGAAATATTGAAGCTAGTAAAAGAAGATGGGAACACAACAAAAGAACATCAAGAAACACGCAACTTTTTAGTAGAAAGCATTTTGCGCCACATTTTATTTGGAAAGCAGGAAATAGGCAAGGTGGAAAGAAAATTAAAAGAGTTAATGAGCTTACTAGACTTTCAACTAGATTCTATGCCAGGCATTGACCTAGTAACAGCTCTCGCTTATTTTTATCATGTATTGTTCTTATCTATACTAATCTAACATTTCATCCAAACGATAATAGAGATACTTATAAAAGTCATCAAACTTTTCCTCTCCAACTTCTTCATTAATTGGATCCCAGCTTACAATTGGACACTCATTATTTCGGAATATTGACGTGTCGATACAGTACGCCAACTCACCTAATTCTTCTATCATTACATATTCTTTCGGTAGATTGTCATCTTCACGTGATTTCTCCGTAAATTTGACACAAGAAGGAGTATTTGTTTCTTTTGCCCCTGCACCATAAATTTCAATTCCAAGTAGTATACCTTCACCATATTGCTCTAAAAACCATTTATAACTATCTGGTAGGATTACATTAAGCTTGTTTTCAATATCCCCTATTTGCTCAACACTGACCCCACCAGTTAAAAATATGAAATCATTATACTCATTGATAATCTCTATAATTTTTTCTTTTTCCAATTTATATTCCTCCAGTGCCGTTTACGAACACCTTTTAATGTTACCCATTATTTATTGCCACGAGCATTGTCATTCTCGTTAGTTTAGTTCCCCTTCCATGCGTAATGTAAAACCTCATCTCGCCCAGTTCTCATCCCTTTTTTATTATCCCTATATAAAATAATACTCCATGATGGTAGTACCTTCATGAGTTATGAATTCTATATAATACAAACTCATAATACGCAACCTTATTTTCTACTAAAAAGACCTTAATTAGTTTTGCACTAAACAAAGTCTCAAATTACTTATTACTACTTCCAAAATAGCCTTGATGCTTTTTCTATTTTAATCCACTTTTTTTGAAGCATTATTTAAAAAAGTATTTAATTTATCACCTAAATTTAATTTAACATTATCTATAGTACTTTTTTCCGTTTTTATCCTTTTAATGTTATAGATAAAGCCCTCAAAAGAGTCAGAAACTAAAAAAACATTATCTCCGTCCATTTCATGAAACCAAATATATACTTTATTATAATTATCACCTTGTTTACCAATGCAAATTAAATCACCACCTGGTAAATCTGCAATTGGAATCAAATCACCTGGCAGTATATCTTTATAACTAATTATTTTATCGTCCAAGTTATTTTCATCATTATTTAACCCGTATATAGAATCTATTTCAAATTGAGTTTGCTTTATTGTTTTTGGAAGTTCAATCGAAGGTATAAATCGAAAATCTTCTCTTATATAATCATTACCATAATGTTTCAAATAAAAATCATAATCATTCGGAAACTCTAAATTATGTTTTTCTTCAAGCGTTTTTACTTCACCTTCATCCCAAATTGTTTCTACCTCTTTTAAATCAAAATCAATTATTTCGTCTAATTTCACTTTTAATTTTCCCATCTAATATCCTCCTCTTAAATCTGATGCAGAACCAATACGCGGGACATTTTTATGCAAATCAGTTGAGATCAACTCAATTACAGTATCCGACTTATAATGCGGTGTAACACCTGCCTGCTTTAGTAATTTCTTTGCAGCATTTTTTGAAAGTAAATTATATTGCTTTTGTATTTGCTTATATACTAATGAAAAATCATCACTCGCACCACTAAGGCTGCAACATAAATCCCCCCCAGGAGCATCGCAAACAAAGGTTGGGACGTTTTTTTATTGTAAGTATGAGATCTATGTTTTGTCCTAATAAAAAAGCAACAGTGTAGTCCTTTTTAGACTAAACCGTTGCTTTTATCTTTACATTACCCTCTTATAAGTAGGAATAGTTGGTCCAATGTATCCCCCCTTCTTAAATAGAGGATATTCACCATATACCCTTTGGATGGATTAAATATTCGTCCACCTAAATACGCATAATCCATGTTATCCACCTTCATATTGTGAATAAACGACTCTATATAAATAATCAACGAAAGGCTATTTCTCCATTATCTGATGCATCTTTTCAAACTAAACTTCATCAGCTAAATTATCATCGTAATCCTGCAATTCTTCCATAATTTCTTTTAATCGATTAATATTATTAATGAATTCCTCATGAGAAATCTCTTGATAATCAAAAATCCCTTCCCCATATTCATCGCTATCATATATTTTTACTTCTGCACCTAACTTCAACAAATTATCAACTAACTCTTTTAAATTCTGCATATCATCAATATCATTTGCATCAGTTTCAGCAAAAAAGTCTATATTTTCGATTTTATTCTTTATTTCAGTAATTCCTAAACCAGTAAACTTTCTTAAAGGCACTAAATATTTATTAAATTCACCATTAGGGCTTATTGTAATTGCTATTTTACTCATCTTATTATTCTCCTTTCTATTAAAATTCTTCTAGGTAATTTGGATTAACAGGTCTACCAGGAGCATTTTTACTATAACTTCCTCCATGCCAACCCTTTAAGTGCTCTCTTGTGGTTACAGGATAGATTAACTCCCCTCTATTTGATATATGTGGATAATTCATAGCATTGTAAGTGTGATGTCCAATAATAGTCTTATCATTATATCTAGGTTTCTTACCTTTTAAAATATCTTGTATCTGCTCATTAGTCCAATTCCTCGTGATAGGTTCCCCGATTATTATCCTTTTCTTTTCTTGCTTCCAAAAATCATTAACTCCTGCTGCTCTTCTTTTTGAAAACCTTTTATCCCATTGATATCTTTTATATTCCTCTTTTGTTATTGTGCGGTTTTCAATCTTTTCTTTTATTTTTCTTTGCTGAACCCTGCTTAATGATTTGTATGGTGTAAGCTTAGGTGTTAAGTCAAGCTCTGTTTTCAGCGCTCTTTCAGCAATAATCTCTTCTCCTACGATTACTTTCTTATTCTCTAGAACTTCACGCGTACCCTTACCACTAACCCCCGTCTCCACTTTTGCCATAGAGAGTAACTGATCTCTCAATCCTACACTATTCACCGTATTATAAGGCACATGATTTACACCCGCTAATGCCATTTGGTGGTGTGGGACATATGGCAATAATCTAGAGAAAGGGGTTTCTTTTATCACGGTCTTGGTCTTATCTACACCTTTTTTGACAGTAGCTGTTGTCGATGCCATTCCTGTCTTCGTTACAGAGCCAATGCCTTTTGTGCCCAATATGGAAGTCGCCACGGTTCCTACTGCATATGTCACCCAGTACGCTCTAGAATAGGCATCACCATTCACCATATCTCGTTCATACGAGTCGGATATCGCTTTGGATAAATAGTTGTACGTCTCCTTTGGATGAGTTACCGCATGAACTACACTTTCTATTGTTTCTTTTGGATGAGTGACAAAATCATATATCCCTGTCACCAAGTCTTTTCCTACTTCATAGAGGCCTTTCCCGATTCCTTTTACTACCTCTCCGTTTTGCTTAGCTGTTTCTAATTCGATGACGATTTGTTGCTGGGCAGGGTCAAGGTTTTCCACCCCTATTTCGTTGGCAATTTTTAAATATTCATCTGGGGTGGATACGTTGACAAGCTGCTTCTGCAATTCTTCGATTCTCTTTTTCTCGATTTCTTCTAGTTCTGCTCTTGAACAGCTATTGGTTTCTACTTTTTCTTCGATATTTTCTTGGATCTCTTCCTTCTTAATCAGCTTATCGATTTTATACTGACCTAAGGTGCCGCTTTTGTAATTCGCTACTTGTAGTTCGCCGCTTCGAAAAAGAGATTCGATGCTTTTTATGTATTGCTGCATGTTCAAAACGTTATCATATAATCGTTCTAGTGCTATACATTGATTGTAATCAAATTGATTCAATTCATCTACTGTATCATGTATATGTTTTTTTGCGATATTGACCTCTTGAAGAAATTCGGAGTCATTTAAGCGGGGCACTGAAACAATGTCTTGTACAGAAAAAATGATGCTATTGGCTTCGTCTGTAAGCGTAGCCGTTTGGTCGGCCACATATTGTAATCCATGTTGAAGCTCTCCTGTTAAAAATGGTTCTACAATTACCCCGTTAATCGCTGGTTCTACATTGAATAATTCAGCCTTCATAATCTGAAGCCTGCTCTGATAGTCTTCTAAAAAGCTCCGATAATAAGAGATAAATGGCACATGTACTTCTTCATAAAATCCCCGTATCGCTTCGCCTCCTTTCCCTTTAAAGGAATCTTCTAGTTCAATAAATCCTTGAATCGCCGCTTCAACCTCAGACATTTCATTTTGTTGCCTTTTCAATGATTCGAGCGTTTGATCCAACTCAACCTGTAAGTCAGCAACATCTAATACCTTCATTATATCTACCTCACTTAAAGTAAGATTCCTGATTATTTCTTATCTCATTATTTTATGAGATGAAAGCTGCTTGTCTGAATCCGCCATAAACTGAACAGATTGACGAGTTGCTTCTCCGTTTTGCCGTAATAAGCCTTTATAGGATTCTACCACTTGTTCTAAAGCCTGATTTAGGTCGTTCCATTTCGGGACTGCCGTTAGAACGTTATTGCCACCGATTGAGGAAGAAAAAGAAGTATGAAGAGCATTTGTAGAGGATTCCAGCTTAGAAAGTGCTTGTTCTATCTCATCTTGCTTGATCTTAATTTCATTACCCATAAAAGACACCTCTCCCCATTACTTAAAAGTTTCTAGAGAAACTTATTGTACGTATACGAAGTCAAAAAAGACTATTACTTTATTTACTTTTTGTCCGTTCAGCAGCGAGCTCTGCTTCTAGGGTTGCAATAATCTGTTTGATAGCACTTATTTCATTTTGTATGATTTGCATTTTGTCACTTAATACCGTAAAAGCTGCACTGAATTGTTGATTTTCCATATCACGGTATCTAGTAAGCATCCCTTCCATTCGGATAGTATCAAACTTGGCTGCTAACATTCCTTGCCAAGTATCTCTAGAGAGTTCAGGTTTTGTAATCGTTCTTTCATAATAAATAAATTCTTGTTGGCATTCCTGCAACTGACTATTACAAGTCTGAAGTCTCTGAAGTTGATGCTGTTTTTCACCTAAAAGTTGATAGTAATAAGCTAAAGACATATATTTGTCCCCCCTTCTTATTAACCTAAAAATAAAATAGAGAACAATAATGAAAATCCCTATAAATTATACCATGTGAAAAAATTACCAATGCGATGATTTTCACCCATTTCTCCAAAAAGCCCATAGGTAATAAACCCTGAATTTGATTAAAAATGTAATGGAAGAAATAAAA
>NZ_JBALMU010000214.1:1086-2527 GCF_036962285.1 Bacillus sp. JJ634 | reverse complement strand
AATGTATTAATTTTTCAAGATGCTGCTGGCGTTATTCTTATAACGAATTCGACATAACAATAATATAGGAAATGAAAGAGTTATTTAAACATATTCACTTTATTTAAATGCACATGCGTATTGTCCTGATTCACACGTTCTAAGTATATATTAGTGGTAGAAATATCTGAATGGCCGGCCCAATCTTTAACCACAGCTAACGGAACATCATTCTCGAGTAGAGTAGTCACAAAGTTATGACGGAACCAGTGCGGCGTAACTTTCAAATTTTGTCCAGCCATAAGAACGGCTTCTTTAACAATTTTATAGAGGGCGGGATAAGTTAACCGTTTTTTATTTAAACGAGTTTCTTTCTTATTATATAGCGCGAAAAAGAGTGGGCTGGTGTCTTCGATATTTATTTCTACGGACTCTCCAAGGCTTTTTCGATAATTAAATAGAAGCTCTTGTGTTTCTTCCTTTATAGGGAGGGTCCTCGGTTTTTTTCCTTTACCAATGACATCAGCATATAGGTAACCTTGACGATTGTAACGAAAACTTCCCCAATTCAAGCTCAAAAGCTCACTTGCCCGAAGCCCAGTCGTATATAGTAAGTATCCAATCAGTAAATTCCGTTTCTCCAACTGATCTCGATTCTTTTTTGCTTTCACAATTTTAGGAAAGAAAGAGATTAGATATTCCGCATCTTTTTGATTTAATTCTCTGACTTGCACACGGGTTTGTGCTTCTTCGTGACGAGTTTCTTCTATTATATAGTGTCCCTTTTTCGATACCGGTTTGGAGATCCATGTTGAAAGATGTGCTTTATAAAATTGTGTTTCATAACCAAAGTCCAATAATCTTCTAAAAAACTCCAATTTCCTTATGGCAGATTTAGCTGCATAATTTTCTCTAATATATTGGTTATAGGCTTTGACTTCTGGAAAGCCAATATCTCGAAAAGAAAGGGAGTGTTCTGTTAAAAAAGTGAGCAGTGTTTTTGCATCGGAACGGTACGCTTTAACTGTGTGAGGAGAAAGCTGTTTATCTTGCGGAAAAACTTTTTCCATAAAAAACAATTCTAAAAAGTCTTGTTCAGAACTATTAGCGAGAGACAGATTTCTATTTTCATCGAGTAGATGTCGATCATGTAGATTATTTTGTAAATGATCTAAAAATTGTTCACTAGTCATTGTATTAAGAAGCGTCAAGTTATTCATTTTTTGCCTCCTAAAAGAAAGATAACATAAATTTATTATGTATAGTAAAGATAATTCCTTATTATCTTTACTTATATTTTATCATAGAATGTTTGTTCTACCTACTCTTTTTCAATCGAAGAGATGCTCTTTTCGAGTGTCTGATATTTGCTCTCAGACGCATTTATTTTTCTTTTTTAATACCATTGGTCATTTATTTTCACACAGAGGCCCTCAGCAACATCAAGAAATTTTTGGATTAA
>NZ_JBALMU010000214.1:0-1063 GCF_036962285.1 Bacillus sp. JJ634 | reverse complement strand
GGATTAAGAAAGAAATTTGAAATGGGTTTATCTGTCGTTTCTTTAATAGTAGAGAAGCACTGACCACTCGGAATAGCATGTCATCTAGTCAAATTGAGGTAAGGGAACGATTCGAGGAATGGGTAATTTATCTAAAAATGAATATTTTATTTGTGTTGTTGAGGTTCTAGAAGTGATTGTCGTACATATTGCGAAAAAAGCACGCTTTGCCTAGGACTATCAAAGACGAGTGAAAAACGGTACAATGAAATAGGAACAACCAAATAGCATTTTTTTCTTATTCGGAATTATCTGCAGCTTCGACCGTTTAATCATGAAGCTCGGCACAATCCCGCAAGTACTTGCACAAAAAGATGTAATCGGTGATGTATGTACTACAGAATTCTGGGCAGAGGCATCACTTGCTGATTTAGAAAAGGTTCGTGTAGCGCTACGTGATTTAATTCGCTATATCGAGCGTTCAAACCAAAAAATTTACTACACAGACTTCCAAGACGAAGTGATGACTGTTGCAGAAAATAAGTCGATTTTAAATGTAAACTATCTGAAAAGCTATCGTAAAAAGGTCGAGCATTATTTGAAAGAACATCAGCACGAGGATACGTTAGCGATTTATAAACTACGTAACAATAAGCCGTTAACAAAGCAAGATGTGAAGTAATTAGAGCAAATTTTGTGGAACGAACTTGGCTCAAAAGAACAGTACGAAAAAGATTACGGAGATACACCTGTGACAAAACTTGTTCGTAAAATCGTAGGTCTAGACAGACAGGCTGCTGTCGAAGCATTTTCAGCGTTTATTAGTGAACAACAATTAACATTACAGCAAACGCAATTCGTGGAGTTGATTATCGATTACATCGTCAAGAACGGCACATTAGAACGCCAAGCATTGCAGCAAGATCCATTTAGTTCAACTGGTGGGATCATGGTTGTGTTCAAAGACCAGCTGCCAAAAGCGCGCGGGATTTTAGATATTATTGATCGGATAAATCGGAATGCGGAGGATATATCGTAGTCCCTTCTCAGGGACTACGTTTTTAGAGAAAAATAATATAAGAGG
>NZ_JBALMU010000213.1:3772-4373 GCF_036962285.1 Bacillus sp. JJ634 | reverse complement strand
TCCAATAAGTTATCATTGCACTATTTAAGTCACTAGATTATAATTCTACTATAATAAAAAAATGCATATTTCCTCATTAACCGATGGGGTAGAGGCTGCGGCTTATAAAAGTAGAACGAGTGAGATACAAGAATATCGATGACTTCGTTTAAAAGGATAAGTTGCCGAAGCAAGATGATTTTCTTGGGATCATCTTGCTGGTGATGTGACCGAATAGGCACATTACTGTCACGTTGCTGAAACAACGTGGGGAGCTATCTTCGGAAGGATTACACGGGTTTATAGAAAACAGCCGTCGATCTTTCGATGGCTGTTTTTTTATACTTTAAGAAAGTTTAACTTCTCTTAGATATAAAAAAGACATCGACTTTCGCCATTAGAAGCGATAATTCGTGTTTTTCTAATGTCCTTTCCTTCTAATTTAAAAGGAGTGTTACATGTATGAAAAATTCAAACTTATCAACACCCCCTTCCCAATTAAGACGGAATCTAAAAGCTCGTCATTTAATGATGATTTCTTTAGGTGGAACAATTGGGACTGGTTTATTTCTAGCTAGTGGAGGAGCTATTCATCAAGCTGGACCTGGCGGAGCACTGGTTG
>NZ_JBALMU010000213.1:0-3721 GCF_036962285.1 Bacillus sp. JJ634 | reverse complement strand
ATATGCAGCTATCGGGCTTATGGTGTACTATTTAATGACAAGTCTAGCCGAAATGGCGGCCTTCATGCCAGTTGCAGGTTCATTCCGCGTATACGCATCTAAGTTCGTTGATCCATCCTTTGGCTTTGCCATTGGCTGGAACTACTGGTATAACTGGGCCATTACAATCGCTGCAGAACTAGCGGCCGTTGTTCTTATTATGAAGTTCTGGTTCCCGGACAGCCCGTCTCTTCTATGGAGCGGATTGGCACTAGTGATTATGTTTTTATTCAATTACTTATCCGTTAAAGGCTTTGGAGAAGCGGAATTTTGGTTTGCTATGATTAAAGTTGTAACGGTTGTAATCTTTATTGTTACCGGAATCCTTATTATTTTTGGCATTATGGGAGGAAACGATCCAATCGGGTTCTCTAACTTTGTGGCAGATGGCGGTCCATTTAACGGTGGATTTTTCGCAATCCTTGGTGTATTCATGGTTGCCGGATTCTCTTTCCAAGGAACTGAACTGCTTGGCGTAACAGCAGGAGAAAGTGAAGACCCTGAGAAAAATATTCCTAAAGCTATTAAATCCGTATTCTGGCGTATTATTTTATTCTATATTCTAGCCATTCTAGTTATTGGTATGATTATTCCCTTTACAGATGCCCGTCTTTTAAGTGATGAGGTTGCGGTCAGTCCATTTACACTTGTATTTGAAAGAGCCGGTCTTGCTTTTGCTGCTTCTGTTATGAATGCGGTTATTCTTACATCTGTATTATCTGCTGGAAACTCTGGTATGTACGCATCTACGCGTATGCTTTGGGATTTAGCCCGCGATGGAAAAGCTCCTAAGTTTCTTGGTAAACTAGACAAACGCGGCGTTCCTGTGAATGCCCTTATTGTCACAGCATTAGTCGGTACACTTGCTTTCTCCGCTTCTTTATTTGGAGATGGTGTTGTCTATATTTGGCTATTAAACGCTTCGGGTATGGCTGGTTTTGTAACATGGGTCGGAATTGCTATTGCTCATTATCGATTCCGTAAGGCTTACATTGCTCAAGGACATAGTTTAGATGATTTACCATATCGTGCAAAAGGATTCCCATTCGGGCCATTATTAGCCCTGATTCTTTGTATCATCATTATTATCGGACAAGGATATCAAGCGTTCTCAACGGACGGAATTGATTGGAATTCTATGCTTGTCTCATATATCGGCTTAGTCCTATTCTTCATTGTATGGATTGGTTATAAAATTAAACATAAAACAAAATTAATTCCTCTTGAGGAATGCGACTTTAAAGCTGAATAATATAAAAGAAAGAACCTGATATTGTATATCGGGTTCTTTCTTTATAGGTTCTAGGTTCTACACTAGATAATATACACGGCATTCATAAGGGCGTAGTGGAGCCTCGTTTATTTCATCCTCATTCCTCTGATTATAATTACTAATTAATAGCTTAGCTGATTTGTGAATAAATTCTTTCGGTAAGAAAAAGTCAGCCGCATCAGCTGTGAAATTACAAAGTACAAGCAGCTTTTCTTCTCTTAACGTTCTCGTATACGCAAAAATACGTTCGTCTTCTGGAAAAAGCAAATCATAACGACCATAGACAATAATGCTATATTTCTTTCGCAATCCAATTAATGTTCGATAATAATGAAAAATAGAGGTTGGATCATTGATAGACTCTTCAGCATTAATTTGCGGATAATTAGGATTTACTGCAATCCATGGAGTACCCGATGTAAAACCTGCATGCTTAGAGTGATTCCACTGCATCGGTGTTCTCGCATTATCACGTCCGCGAGCATGAATAGCAGCCATCATCTGATCATGTGACCATCCTCGGCTGTATACGAGCTCGTGATAAGCATTGATTGTTTCAATATCTCGATATTCATCTAACTGATGAAAGGCCACATTGGTCATCCCAAGCTCCTCTCCTTGATAAATATAGGGAGTGCCCTGCATCATATGAAGACAAGTCGCTAACATTTTGGCACTAACTTCTCGATACATGCCATCATCACCAAATCGAGAAACGGCTCGCGGCTGATCATGATTATTCCAATACAAACTGTTCCAGCCATCCTCCTCTAACCCCTTTTGCCATTTCGTTAAAATATGTTTCAAATCAGTCAGCTTCCACGGACCATTGCTCCATTTCCCTTCTGATCCTCCCCCTAAATCCACATGTTCAAATTGAAATACCATTTGCAATTCATTCCGCTTTTGCCCTGTATACAATTTCGCTTGATCTGGATTAACTCCAGGTGCCTCACCAACTGTCATAATATCGTAATGCGCCAATACTTCCCGATTCATTTCTTGCAAAAACTCATGAGACCGAGGGCGATTCATAATATACGGACTACCGTCTCCATACCGTTTTTCTGGATACACATATCCATCTGGAAAAGCAGGGTCCTTGGAAATCAAGTTAATAACATCCATTCGGAATCCATCGACTCCCTTATCCAGCCACCACTTCATCATTTCATAAATTTCTTTTCGTACCGCTTCGTTTTCCCAATTCAAATCCGGCTGCTTTTTACTAAATAAATGTAAATAATATTCATCTGTATTGGAATCATATTCCCAGACAGACCCTTTAAACACAGATTCCCAGTTCGTAGGAGGTTGTCCATTCCTGCCTTGGCGCCATATATAATACTCTCGTTTCGGATTGTCTTTAGACGACCTTGATTCAACAAACCACTCATGCTCATCTGATGAATGATTGACAACGAGATCCATCACCAGCTTCATTCCCCGCTCATGAAGCGCCTTTAACAACCGTTCAAAATCAGCCATTGTTCCAAATTCGCTCATGACCGAGCGATAATCACTAATATCATATCCGTTATCATCGTTAGGAGATTGATAAATTGGAGATAGCCAAATGACATCGACACCAAGCGTTTGCAAATAATCGAGCTTCATCATAATGCCTTGTAAATCACCAATTCCATCGCCATTGCTGTCCATAAAGCTCCGTGGATAAATTTGATAGACAACCGCCTCTTTCCACCATCTTCTCTCCATTTCAGCCACTCCCTTCTATCCCTATTATAAAAAGGAAAACTGTTAAATATGCTCAGTCAGAGCAATACCTAAAAAAACTTGCCTACTGAGAAGAAGTAACCTTTAAACCAATAATCCCTATTACAATACAACCTACAAAGAAGAGACGTAGGAAGTCTTTCGGCTCCTGAAAAAAGATAATTCCTATAGTAACCGCTCCGACAGCGCCAATTCCTGTCCAAATCGCATAAGCCGTTCCAAGCGGTAATGTTTTAATTGCTGCTGATAAAAAATAAAAACTAATAATCATCCCAGCAACAGTAATAACAGATGGAATGATTTTCGTAAATCCTTCCGTATATTTTAAGCTTGTTGCCCATATCACTTCAAATACTCCTGCAATGATTAAATAAAGCCACGCCATTTTTTTCTCCTCCTCTTTTTCACAGCAAAAAGCCCGGAAAGTATATTTTTCAATACCTCCCGGGCTTTTATCCCTCCGTGTACGCAAGCTGAATCCTACGCGTTTCTCTCGGACCAGTCCGACCTTTATGATCGCGGAACCCTAGAAACTTTCATATCGCCCTTACTATAACACACAAGATATACAGGGGCAAACACATGAATTTTTTTACAAAGAAATATTTTCTATTTATTCATTAAAATAGTATAATTGTTATATAACAGTTTAATAGGAGGAATCATTGTATG
>NZ_JBALMU010000212.1:451-1174 GCF_036962285.1 Bacillus sp. JJ634 | reverse complement strand
ATGATTTTTTTAGTAAGTGTGTCCTCTAAGACTGCATAAAATGGAATATACTATATGGTGAAGTATTTTTGGTTGGAATTTTGACAATATGTTAGTTACCTAATGGCTCGCTAACATGTGAAGACAATTGGAAAAAACTGTTAAACAGAAAAATGGTAATGGTAGTTTCCTTGAATAAGCATGTTCCCATTTAGGAACAAATATGCTGTAATAGAATAATAGTTCATCCTGTTCTAAGAGTCGAAGAAGTGAGGAATTGATAGTGAAAAAATTTAAGAAGTTTTACTTAGAGATTACAAGTGTGTGTAATCTTGCATGCAGCTTTTGTCCGCCAACAGAACGACAGAAGCAATTCATTTCTGTGGAGGATTTTTCTAAGAGATTAGACCAAATTAAACCGCACACAGACTATATTTATTTACATGTAAAAGGTGAGCCGCTGCTCCATCCTAAAATAGACCAATTGTTAGATTTAAGTCATGAAAAAGGGTTTAAAGTCAATATCACAACCAATGGAACATTAATTAATAAAAAGAGGGAAAAATTATTAAATAAGCCTGCGCTAAGACAAATGAATTTCTCACTCCATAGCTTTGATGGCCATATTGGTTCTAAAGATAAGGAAGGGTATGTGAGAAGTATTCTTTCTTTTATTAAAGAAGCAACGAGCCAATCAGAAATGATTGTTTCCCTGAGATTATGGAACCTTACACAAGACAATAC
>NZ_JBALMU010000212.1:0-407 GCF_036962285.1 Bacillus sp. JJ634 | reverse complement strand
TACCAGGAAGCGGCGTGAAAATTGCGGAACGCATCTTCATTAATCAAGATTACGAGTTTCAGTGGCCTGCGTTACATGAAGAAGAAGATGATGGGAAGGGCTTCTGCTATGGCATGCGAAATCAAGCAGGGATTTTAGCAAATGGAACGGTTATCCCTTGTTGTCTGGATGGTGAGGGAGTTATTAACCTTGGAAATATTAATGATCATTCATTTTCTGATATTATCGAGATGGACAGAGCAAAAAACCTTGTAGATGGTTTTTCACGAAGAGTGGCAGTGGAGGAACTATGTAGAAAATGCGGATATCGCAAAAGGTTTGGAAAATAGATAATAGGCAAATGATTTGGATTTAATAAGTTAGATAGAGTCATTCCAACTCATTCCCTCATTTAGATATAACGCGGT
>NZ_JBALMU010000211.1:0-5726 GCF_036962285.1 Bacillus sp. JJ634 | reverse complement strand
CTCACTTTCACATTTGATTCCCTTGTTACTTTTGCTCATCATCTTACCAACACAATCTTCGAAGCCACATGATGACTGCAAGAAAACTGCTTAATACATATCTATCGTTTGAAAAGCTTTTTAACTGAATACTAAAGTTCAGCATTGGGATTATATAACGATTCCCCCTATCTATAAAGTTGATGGGACATTAAACTGAACTGCACCCCAATTGTTAGACACAAAACTAACAATTGGGGTGCAGTTCACATATAGACGATCTCCTTGTTGTGTTAAAGCACTCCGTTAGTTCAAGAATAGATGGTTTTAATCATTGTTATTATAATCATTATGGTTATTATGATTGTTATGGTTGTGAGGGTTGTGAGGGTTATGAGGGTTATCAAAGTCATCATCATTTTCTTGTTCAATTTTTAAAATTTTTCCTGTTTTTGCGAGTATCTCTACTTCAAATATTCTACCTTGTGATGTCATAATGAAAACTTCATAAACTAAAACACCATTTTCTAAATCCATATCTACATGTAGAACCCTCCCAGGTACACGTTGTAGGGCAATTGCTTGAGCTTGTTGCTTCGTAATTCTTTGTCTATACATTGATGTAGGGTTGCTATGATAATAATTTTCATACATTTGAAATTTCTCTCCTTCTTAAAAGGTTCAACTCATTTATCCATATGTATTAGACAAATTATAGGTGCGACATAAGAATCATCTTCTTAAAGTAACCTGCCCTATAGTTGAATAAGAAAAAGCGATACCCCTTATTGAAGCATCGCACCCGTTAGTTGAAGTATAAAAACTTAACAATCTCAACTCAACAAGTAGTCTCCTCACATGACCAATCACTTACATGTTTCAAGGTAATATCAATAAAACTTGATAATGCTGGGGAGACCCATTTATTTTTGTGAAAAAGGACTTGGGAGTATATCTGTTTTAAATCAGCCTCGCAAGGAATAATTTTTAATTTTCCTTCCTGGATTTCATCCTGTACAGTCATTAAAGGTAAATAAGCAATACCAAGCCCACTCATTACAGAACGCTTTATCGCTTCAACACTCCAAAGTTCCATGATGTTGGAAGGTACAATTCCTTTATCACGCAGGAACTCTTCAAATATTCTTCGATAACTGCCTTCCTTCTCGTTAGTAATTAAACACTCGCTAAGCTTCTGATTTTCATAACCTTTAGGCAAACTATCCAGTGAACAATCAGGACTTCCAACGAGAACAATTGGCTCATTCATTAATGGATAGATGACTAAATCTGAATCTTCAAACTGTGGCAACATGACAAATGCAACATCTGCACTACCATCAACTATTGCTTTCTTGTTATCTCCGCAAGTGGCATTACTTAAACGGATACTTACATGAGGAAATTTCTTTCGATATTCTCTTAATATTGGCTCTAGGCGAAATACTGTTAAAGACTCAGGAGCAGCAATCTTTAACATTCCTCTAATCTCTTTTTCCTCACTGGTAATGCTTTCAATCCTTCCATAAGTATCTAAAATCTCTTGAGTATAGGGCAACAACTTCTTGCCAATATCAGTCAACCTTACTTTTCGACCCATCCGATCAAACAGAGGTGCACCTAAATGTTCTTCAAGCGTTTGAATATGAGAAGTCACTGTGGATTGAGTGTACCCTAAATGTTCTGCTGCTTGTGTAAAGCTACCCGTTTCAATGATCTTTTTAAACGTAATAAAATGGCGTATTTCCATCATTTCACCCACTTTTATTTTATTCTTACTTCTATAGTATCAAAAAAATCAATGGATAACTTCATAAACTTCAATTTTACTAATGATTAGTTGCGAGTTAATATTAGGAAAAAACAGGAGGATATTATATGAACACAACGGAGGTGGTTGAGTTTTGAAACGTATACACTATAGCTGGTTTATTCTTGCCGTAACATTTTTCTCCATTATTGTAGCCGGAATTGTCATGTCATCATCAGGGGTTTTCATAGATCCTTTCGAAAAGGAATTTGGCTGGGATCGATCTGTTATTGCACTCGCTTTTGCCATTAGTATGTTTTTATTTGGTATATCAGGTCCTTTTATGGCAGCATTACTTAATGTGATTGGCTTAAAGAAAATGATGATCGTTTCTATGACAACTTTGCTGACAGGTATCATACTAACCTTCATTATGAATCAATCTTGGCAGATGATTATCATTTGGGGCTTAATTATCGGGCTGGGATCAAGTCTTTTTTTAACGGTGTTAAGTCCATATGTAGCGAATCATTGGTTTGAGAAAAGAAGAGGTCTTGCAGTAGGAATATTAACGGCAAGCACAGCGACAGGTCAGTTAATTCTACTTCCTGTCTTAGCAGCTATTATCGATCAGTATTCGTGGCGCTGGGCCATTGGTTTAATTATGATCCTTAGTTTCACCATGCTTATCATAATCTTTTTATTTATGAAAAACACACCAAAGGATATTGGTATTCTTCCATATGGACTTGAAGAAGAAATACAAGAAAGCCATGAAGGGCAAAAGGAAAACCCTATTGTTACAGCCTTCAATGGTTTATTCGAAGCTGTGAAAGTTAAGGAATTCTGGTTATTATCTGGTAGTTTCTTTATTTGTGGCCTTTCAACGAGCGGTTTAATTGGTACACATTTTGTTTCTTACTGTATGAGTTTTGGAGTACCTTTAGTTACAGCGGCTTCTTTTCTTTCGTTTATGGGAGTCTTTAATCTAGTAGGAACAACTCTATCCGGTTGGCTGTCAGATCGTTTCGATAATCGATGGCTATTATTTTGGTACTATGGTTTAAGAGGGGCTTCTCTTGTATTACTTCCTTATGCATTAAATGAAGGTTCCACTACTATGCTAGTGATCTTTACGGTGTTTTATGGATTAGATTGGATTGCAACCGTTCCACCGACTATTGGTATCTCAAGACAAATCTTCGGCACTAATAAAAGTGGAATAATTTATGGTTGGATTTATGCATCTCATCAGGCAGGTGCTGCAGTAGCTGCTTATGGAGGAGGGCTAATCTATAAGTTTTTCAACACTTACACTTGGGCGTTCTTCTTGGCAGGAGTTTTCTGTTTATTAGCAAGCTTATTTGTCATTATTATAAGAAAACAACATTCAAGTCAATTAATTAAAGAAGAAGTAATGACTTCATAGCCATGCATTGAAAGCTAAAATTAATGTATTTACTTTACTCTCACAGCACAAGATATGTTATATGACAAAGTGTTTATAGATTCTGGCAATCAACCTGTATTCAAGAGAATTTATATTTTAGTTACAACTTGAAATAATAAAGCCAAATTTCTAGGTACTGCAACAAGAAATTTGGCATTTTTTATTTAAATTCACTTAAATTCTATTCTGCTTTTTCTTAACGCTTTCAGTAATTATTTTTCCTTCTTCAACTAACCTGCCCCGTTAGTTGAAGAAGCACAATACATTTAAGAAATACAAATTTAATTTATTCCGCCTCAAAATGGCTCATTTTACTGATGCACCTTTTGTTAATTTGTTTTCGTTTGGCTACTTAATTAGTGACTACCAAATGAATAATCCGACTACCATAGCACTTAACAAGGAGACAGCCATCCCACTCACTAACATCCTCCATACATTTCTTCCAATGATATGCGATTTTTGTTCATCTAGAATAGAATTAAACGTTCCGTAAATCATGCCAACTGTACTGAAATTTGCGAATGAAGTTAAAAAAGTCACTGCTACCGCAATAGTATGCGGAGCCAATCCTCTAATCTGATCTTTTAAGTCGAGCATTGCAACAAACTCATTTGTAGCCAGTTTTATTCCCATTAATTGAGCTACATACATAGCATCGTCTCCAGTTAAACCTAGCAAATATGCAAATGGGCTAAAAATAATGGAGAATATTTTTTGTACGGTCAAACCGTGAACAAATACTCCTAATATACCATTTACAGCCGCTGTTAAAGCTACATATCCAATAACCATAGCTGTGATAACAATGACCATTCTTATGCCAACAAGCATACTGTTTGAAATGGTTGAAAAGAAATCCTTTCGTTCCCCTTTATCAGGAACGTAAACAATATCTTCTTCTTTGCTCACCTTTATTGGGTTCAGCATGTTTGCTATCAGTAAGGCATTCAAACAATTTAATGGAATAGCAACAAATACATAAGTAGCAGGCACCATAGATAAATATGCTCCAATGATTGAGCCGCTGATGCTGCTCATACTCATAATTCCGAACGTCAGCAGACGCTGCTCTCTTAATACACTTAATTGATGGCGAATAACCGCCAACGCTTCAGTGTTTCCAAGAAACATCATCTGAATAGAAAAAAAGCTCTCTAGCTTTGGCAGACCTGATAGTTTGGAGATGAGCCAGCCTACTTTATCGATGAGCCATGTCAATATCCCGAAATAGGTTAAAATGTCAAAGAAAGTGACAATGAATATAATTGGCATTAAGGCACTAAAAAAGAAATCAATTTGCTCGTTTCCCATCGCTGATGGGAATACAAACGAGATCCCTTGATTTGCACAATCAACTAACCATGTAAAAAAGGATGCAATTTGATTAATGACCCACGTGCCTATGGTAGTTGATAGCATGAACCATGTCATAAGCAATTCAGCGATCAACAAAAAGAAAATAGCTTTCCATTTAACATCCCGTTTTTCAGGAGAACATAAGTAAACCAAACCAATTACCACAAATACCCCGATTACATTTAATAGAAAGTACAATGATTAACATCTCCTTATCTCTACCATCTCCAAGCAACTTAATTTAATGTTTGTTTTTTTTACATCTTTCATGTACTTAGAAACGAAATTATATCAATGAACCAATAATCAAAAGCCAAAGTACTTTAATAAAGTTGAAAAAATAAAAAGGTAACATTACACGGGGGAACGTTACCTTTTTTAAGCAATACATTTTATTATTTTTCAGATGATATGACAGTAATCACGGTTATATCTTTTCGATATAGCAAGTGTACTCGAATTAATAAACTCTCTCCCATTTATCAAAATCCTTCTTTAACTAAACTGCTTCTATAGTTGAATAAGAAAAAGCGATAACCCTTATTGAAGCATCGCTACCCGTTACTTTAAGTACACTTCTTCACAAACTAACTTACATAATCAAATAGACAAATTTTACAAGTAGCGAATAATTTTGTTTCGTCCACTTGGCGAAATTAACTTTCTTGCTCCATTGCTAAGTAGCGTTTAATCTTTAAACTTTTATTTCGAATCATAGAATTATAATCAATTGTTGGAGGGAAATTTGTTAATATTTCAAATAGTTCTTCCGTTTGTGGATAATTATTAAAGTCCACTTTCTTCTTTCGAATGACATCAATCATAATATCTAAATAGTTATCGATTGTAAAAGTGTCTTCGAATGGACGTATTTCCATTCTCATTCGTTTCTGTTCTTCTTTTGTTCTTCTTTTGTTCTTGTTTGGTTGCTGTGAGTTCCCTGTGGGGTTGCCCTCATGCCTTGCTGTTCCTTGCTATTGGCTTGTGACTTCCCTTATCCTGTGGGCTGTGCTGTAGGCTATGAGTGGGGTTGCTGCAAGGCGTGTCCTACCTCTCTATTAGTGGCACTGCGTAAGCCCACTATATAGACCACTGTTTATGATTGACACTTTTGATAGATCCTCGCCTCTTGTTTTTATTGGGCTAATAGTGGCCAATCAATTGTGTGAGTTATGATAGTCTTATGAA
>NZ_JBALMU010000210.1:0-5195 GCF_036962285.1 Bacillus sp. JJ634 | reverse complement strand
GATAAAATATTTTAACAATGGTGGTGTTACAAGCGTCGTCACAATTACAACGATAATAATAGTCGTGAAATATTCAGGAGCTAGTAAATTTTCACTTAATCCGAGCGTTGCCAAAATAAGAGCAACTTCTCCTCGTGAAATCATTCCCGCTCCAATGGTAATAGAAGAACGAGTATTGAACCCTGTAATCCTGGCACCCATTCCAGCACCAATTAATTTTGTGAAAATTGCCACTAATGATAATCCAATAATGATGAAAATGTTATCTAGAAAACCATCAAACGTAACAGTTAATCCAATACTAACAAAGAAAATTGGTACGAACAGTGTATAAGCAATAGGTTCAACTTTTCTTTCCACTTCTTCTTTAAATTCAGTTTGAGCAATTGCAATCCCCGCTACAAAGGCACCGATAATCCCAGCTACTCCAAAGTATTCTGAAATATAAGCAAATAAGAAGCAAATTCCAAGTGCAATACTCATAGCTGGCTGAGTAATTTTAATTCGCCCAAGCCTGCTCATCATAAACGGAACAACCTTCCATGCCAGTAAAGCGATAATAACAAAGAACACTACTTTCCCACCGATAACAGCACCGATGTTTACATCGTCACCTACTAAGAAACTCATCATAAAGGCTAAAGCAACTACAACAATAATATCATCCGCAATCGCAGCCCCTAACACAGTCGTTCCTTCTCGACTTTGAAGCTGACCAAGCTCTTTAAACGTTTGAACTGAAATACTAACAGAAGTTGCACAAAGCAATAGGCCAAGGAAAATCGCATGATGTTGATCCATCCCAACCGCAAGTCCTGAGAAATATCCTCCAATTAACGGTAGAATAACTCCACCAACTGCGACCGTTAATGACGACGTTTTATTATTATTCAGTTCTTTTAAATCCGTTTCTAAACCGGCAATAAACATTAATAATAAAACCCCGATATGACTTAATGCCTCAATAACCTCCGTATTTTGTACCCAGTCTAATACAGCTGGTCCAATAATGACCCCGATAATTAGTTTCCCCAATACCGAAGGCTGCCCAAAGCGAACCGAAATAACTCCCGCAAGCTTCGTCGCAATAATAATAATGAATAGCTGAAGATATAGTTCCAAATTCCTTCCCTCCCCTAAAAAAACGCAAAAAGAGCCCGTTAGTGACAGGCTCCTCCAATTTGTTGCTTTTTATTCATCATTATTAACACAATAATAACATAATAAGAGAACAAATAATAGATATTTCTGAAAATAAGGGGGATTTTTTAGAGAATGGATGATTAATCAAGTGGAGCTTCCATTAGCGTTTTTCTTTCAATCCCCACCTATCTTTTAAAAGTTGAGGTGGGAGATTACAAAGAGGAAATAATGAGGAATAACTAAGATTAACAGTCCTAACCGGTTTCTTCTATAAGATTAATATTGATAATTGTTATATAAACTAATTATTTTCAGGTTTTAACCTCTATTGCTTAGTGAAATCTCATTTTGGCAATGAAAGCTTCGTTGATATCATCTTTCTCACTTTCCTCTTGTTAATGTTAGTACATTAATTTCAGGTGGATTTAAAAAACGGAATTTCATAAAGGGTATGGCATCACTACTTCCTAAACCCGTACTTACATATTGTTTCGTACGATTATATTCCCATAATCCCTTGACTCGATCAGTTGGTGGAAAAAAACCACCATTTTCATACCATTCTTCAGGAACGAATACGGCACCAAGTAGTGGAACTCGAATTTGTCCTCCATGATAATGACCTGCAATAATTAAATCGTAATTTCTAAATAGATACCTTTCATCACTTGTAAGCTGATCCACTCTGGGGTCCACTACAGGATAATGATTAAGGGCAATGAGTACTTCCGAATCTTCTGCCTGATTAAGGATGGCTAACTCATTCAATAATTGTTTTTGATGAGCATAATAGTTTGAATCCAATTCAGCTTTCGAATCTTTATGATAATTCATAGTAGATAATTCATATTGACTATTCAGAATAGACATTTCAAAATCGACAAAATAAATAGTAGAATCTTCTATTTGAAGTGGTTCAACGGATTCTAGTAATTGAACCCCTCTTTGTTCCATCCCTTTGATAAAATCATGTTTTTCATACGACGAATGGGCAGAATCTAATCTATACTTTTCTGGATCTGTATTGCCAGGAACAAAGAAGGCATATTCTTTATTATCGATGCCTTCAATTAATGTGTAATACGGTTTATAATTTGTACTGGTGCTATCATCTAACATATCTCCTGTAAATATAATCGCATCATAATCAATGGAATTTATTTTTTCTAATAAACCTCTTTGATTTTCACCGAATTCTTTCTCATGCAAATCTGTAATTTGAAGGATAGAAAAGCCTTCAAGATCTTTAGAAAGATTATTGATGACTACATCTTGTTCGACGATGATGATTCGGTGATTGTCCCAAATTATATAAGCAACTAGAACGAGGCAAAATAGTAATAAAATCAGCCAACTCTTTCTTCCTATTTTTCTATAAGAAAAATTATTCATTATGAAGTTTTTATCCTTTCTTCTCTATCTGTTTTACTAATTAATGATATTTGACTCATTGTTCGTATCCAATTCTGCTCGTAAATCCAAGTTAGGAAATAACTGGTGATTGATTCATTATTAAAGTTATAAAAAGCAAGAAAGCCAAGATTTCCTTCAATCAGTATTTCGGGTGAATCCAATGATACAACTCTCGCAGACTATGCTTTGGGGTATCATAGCTAAAAAATGAGTAATCGATATAGTCTGCATATTTCCAAAACGATTTCTTCGTATCTCTGTTATGATAAAGTGTTGAAGTTTTATATGGAAACGGTAGAATCTTTTCTAGTTGAGGACATTGTTCGTAAACAATGGACAATGTGCGAATAATTCTTCTTTTCGTTTGATGACGAGTCGTATCTTTTAATAATCGAGAATAATCTATTTTATCACCTAAAATAAAGACTAACTGAATAATATCAATAAAATATTTCATTGAATCCAAGTTATGTCTCCAACCATGTAGACAAATCATATAAAATAGGTGGTAATCGGAAAGCTCTCTTACATACCCAAGTTTACTAATAGAGGAAGTCTCTTGCCAAAACTCTTCAATTAGAAAATTAGATGTATTTTCTTTTAATAAATCCCAATGCAGTTCAACCGTTAAAGGAATATTAGACCCCGGCAAGATTTTACTAAAGCTAAAATGAAAATGATATGGAATCCTGGTTTCTTCTATTGTATAGCCTAACTTTTTTACCTCTTCAATTGCTTTTTCCATATCATGCACTTTAATAAGAAGATCAATATCTGATGTAGGTCGAGCACCTAAATGTCCATAATATTTCTCAGAAAAAAAAGTACCTTTAAGCGGGATAACATCTATCTTCTGTTCTTCTAGTGAGTGTAAAATTTGCTCTGTTTGATTTTTAATCAAAATATTTTGATATAAAGTAGTTTGAAACTTTTCTTGTAATATCTGTTTCAAAAAGGGCGATATATTCTCAAGTCTTCCTTGCTGTTGAAGTAATTTATATACTTGAGAATGAATATTAGATTTTTTGATTTCTTCTAATGTTTGTTCAATGTTCGTTATTGATGAAGAATGGTCGAATAGCAGCTGTAGCAAGTTTGAATTCAATCTACACCCCCCTTTCACTCTGCCAGAGCGGATAATGCGACGTTTATATTACCATTGTACTGTATATCATACAATTTTTTATACAAACCTTTTTTATTCAAAAGCTCTTCGTGACTCCCCATTTGAACAATTTCACCCTTTTCCATGACGACAATCACATTGGCATGTTGAATGGTCGATAATCGATGGGCAATTACAATCGTCGTTCGATTTTTCATGAGCTGAATTAATGCTTTTTGCACATATAACTCTGTTTCACTATCAAGAGCAGAAGTCGCTTCATCTAATAATAGAATCGGTGCATTTTTCAATATAGCTCGAGCAATTGAAAGTCGCTGCTTTTGCCCACCTGATAACCGAATCCCTCTCTCGCCTACCTTCGTATCGTATCCTTCTGGCAAAGACATTATGAATTTATGTAAAAATGCTTGACTACACGCTTGTTTCATCTCTACTTCTGTAATATTTGGACGAGCAATCTGCAAGTTTTCTCGAATAGTTCCGGTAAAGAGAAAAGTTTCCTGTGGCACATAGGCAATCGCACTTCTTAGTTCTTCAAGTGAGTAATCAGTGGTTGATTGTTCATTTATAAAAACATTGCCTTTATCCGGTTTATAAAAGCCTTGAATTAAATTAAATAATGTACTTTTCCCCGCCCCACTTGGCCCAACAAGAGCAATTACTTTTCCTACTGGAACTTCTAATTGAAAATTCCCAAAAATGGTTTGATTCTCATCGTAACTAAACGTGACATCTTGAAGTCGAATGGAAGATATATTTTGCAAGGATGGATTATACAATGAGAGCTTAGAGGACTCAGGTGTAATACCGAGCACTGAAAAGAGTCGCTCGACGGCCGTTGCAGATCTTTGGAAGCTCGCCCATAGTCCTGCTATGCCAGTAAGTGGTGATACTAGATAATTGACAAGATTAAAAAAAATCAATAATGAACCTACTGTCATCTCACCTTTATAGACAAAATAGGCGCCCAGACAAAGACTAAATAAATAAGAAAATGAGCTAAGTAACTCACCAGCTGTAAAAAACCAACCGCGCAATTTGGCGTTTGCTTTCTCTAAACGATATAACTCATCATTCTTTCTAGCTAATTTATTAAATGTAAATTTCTCCAAAGTAAATGAACGAATGATGGTGATTCCAGAAATTGTTTCATTGAGCACAGTATTGATTTGCCCAAATAAACTATGAATTCCTCGATTATTTCTTCGTAATAATAGACCGAAAATCGCCCCAAAGATGATGGCAAAAGGACCAGCTATTAAGCTAATAACACATAAAGTTGGATTGATTTGATATAAAAACAGAAATACAGCTACATAAATTAACGGAAGTCGAATTAAATCAATCAAGCTACTTCCAATTACACCATCAATACTATTAATATCATTATTAAAGTGAGATAATAAATCTCCTGATTCCAATTTTGCTAATGTTCCCGCTGGCAATCGTAAAATATGACTAAATAAATAAGACTTCAGATCTCTTATTACCCCATTAATCGCACTCGTTTCAT
>NZ_JBALMU010000209.1:382-10791 GCF_036962285.1 Bacillus sp. JJ634 | reverse complement strand
ATCCTATATTTTGAACCATAACAAATTTTATGTAAAAATTTGTTACTCCATAGACACACACGTTGAATTCTGTTATATTAAATTAGTTACCTTGAGTAATAATTACCTTAGCTAACTATATACAGGAGGTGTTTCCCATTCAGACATTTCAAAAATTCTTCCACCAATTCACGCTTTTATACCGCCCTTTTGAAAACAAATTAAATATACTGCTTAGCCAGCATCAGATCCAAAGAGCGCAATGGACGATTTTATACTATTTATCCCTTAACGGTTCCATAACGCTTGTAGAGCTTTCTAATTATTTAAGCGTAGAAAAGCCTACCGTTACTAGAACCATAAATCGCCTAGAAGAATTAGGATATGTTGAGCAAATTCCAAGCAAGGACAAAAGGGAAAAAAGAATACAGCTTACAGAGCTAGGCAAAGAAGTATACAAGCATGTCCGTATAACAATTGATCAATTTGAGAAGGACATTTTAAAAGGAATCTCGGAACAAGAGCAACTCAATGCTATCCATATTATGAAGGAAATACACAATAATCTTATAGAATGGGAGGATAAAAATTGACTTCATCAAGACCTAAACTTTGGACAAAAGATTTCATTATTGTTTCCTCTGTTAATTTTCTCTTAACGTTAATCTTTTATTTATTAATGGTTACCATTGCAGTGTATGCCGTGAATGAATACCATGCTTCCACAAGCCAAGCGGGACTTGTAACAGGAATTTTTATTATTGGGACGTTAATTGGACGACTATTTATCGGCCGTGTTCTTGATTTGATTGGCCGAAAAAGAACATTAATTATCGGCTTAATCTTCTTTACTTTGACGACATTTTTATACTTTTTAAATTATGGCATTGCTTTCTTACTTTTTAATCGTTTTATACATGGTGTAACGTTAGGAATGGCAAGTACAGCGGCTGGTACAATTGTAGCCCAAATTATCCCGCAAACAAGAAAAGGAGAAGGGATTGGCTACTTTAGTATGAGTGCAACACTCGCTACCGCAATTGGTCCTTTTATTGGGCTATATATGGGCCAACATACAAGCTTCCAAATAATTTTTAGCTTCTGTCTTTCTTTAGGGATAATTAGTTTAATTACCGCCTTCTTTGTATATGTACCGATATTAGAGAAATCAACAAAAAAACCAGAGGTAAAAGGATTCAAACTTTCTGATTTTATTGAGCCTAAGGCACTGCCCATTGCATTTGTTACGCTGGCAGTAGCCTTCTGTTATTCCAGTGTTCTTTCCTTTATCAACTTCTATGCAATGGAAATTAACTTGGTCAATGCAGCTAGCTTTTTCTTCATTGTATATGCTGTTGCAGTATTAGTTTCACGTCCTTTCACAGGCCGCTTAATGGACGTGAAGGGAGCAAACATTGTGATGTATCCTGCCTTTGTTTTCCTTGGAGCTGGGTTGCTGCTTCTTAGTACAGCAAATAACAGCATCACTTTATTATTATCTGGTGCCCTTATCGGTCTTGGGTTTGGTAATATGCAATCCTGTACTCAAGCTATTGCCGTAAAATTGACTGAATCTCATCGCATGGGGTTAGCTACATCGACTTTCTTTATCTTTCTAGATGCAGGACTAGGTTTCGGTCCTTATGTACTTGGGTTTATTATCCCAATGACTGGCTATAGAAATTTATATATCATTTTAGGTATCTTCAGCCTAGTCGCATCTATTCTTTATTCCCTTCTGCATGGTAAGAAAGAAAAAATGATAAGATCTGAATCTGAACATCGAATTTCAGCTTAAGAAAGACAGGAAACGGGATACCCTAGATAGGTATCCCGTTTCACTTTCCACCATTTAGTATAATACGATTCACTATATTGGTGTTATTCATAAAGCATGTGTATTATGAGAATATCCCATGCCTTAATGCCCTGGAAAAAAGGCCATCTGAATGATAAAAACAATTCCGAAAAGATAAATGATTGGATGTACATCTTTCCCTTTACCACTTACAAGCTTGATGATTGGATACGTAATAAATCCAATTGCAATTCCAGTTGCAATACTTCCCGTTAAAGGCATAGTCAAAATAACCGCAAAAGCCGGGAATGCTTCATCAAATTCCTTCCAATTGATTTTCGCTAACCCTTCCATCATATAACAGCCAACAATGATTAAAGCCGGAGCTGTAATAGCTGAAAGTGATGAAATAGCTGCTACTAATGGTGAGAAAAATAGGGCAATCAAGAAAAGAATCGCAACTACAAAAGCAGTCAGGCCAGAGCGCCCTCCAGCTGCCACTCCTGACGATGATTCAACATAAGCACTAGATGGACTCGTACCTAGCGTCGCACCAACGGTTGTCGCAACAGCATCTGCAGCAAGAGCTGATTTAGCTCTTGGCAGCTTTCCATCTTTCATTAGACCCGCTTGCTCCGCTACTCCAACCATTGTTCCCGTTGTATCAAAAATAGTAACAAGCAAAAAGGCAAACACTACTGTATATAACGAATTCGAAAAAACACCTGTAATATCTAAATCAAAAAATACAATTGCCGGTGGTTTGGATACAACACCTTCCATTTGTAACATCCCCGTAAAATAACCGATAATTGCCGTAATAAGCATACCAATAAACAAAGCACCCTTTATTTTACGAGCAATTAAAATGAACGTGATAAACAGGCCAACAATCGATAAGATTGTAACAGGCTTATGTAAATCACCCAAAACCACAACTGAATCAGGGTCCGCTACAACAATCCCCGACATTTTCAATCCAATAAATGCAATAAATAAACCAATCCCTGCTGTAATTCCATATTTTAAGGAAGTAGGCATCGATTCAATAAGTAATTGACGAAATTTAGTCAACGACAAGATGATGAATAAAATCCCTGCTAAAAAAACCGTACCAAAAACAACTTGGTAACTTACTCCTTGGGTAGCAACAACGCTTGTAAAATAAGCATTCATCCCCATACCAGGAGCAATGGCAATCGGATAATTTGCCAAGAGAGCCATGATTAATGTTCCAATAGCTGCAGCCAAAATGGTCGCAATGAATACTTGATTAAATGGCACACCCGCAGCGGACAAGATGGCAGGATTCACAACAATAATGTAAGCCATCGTTAAGAAAGTTGTAAAACCAGCTAATAGTTCCGTCTTTACATTCGTTCCCAATTCACGCAATCTAAATAAACGTTCCATATATCCTCCCTAATAAAAGAAATTCCTAACTATAAATGGGCAGATTGAACTACCCATTCGTAGTTAGGAATTTTCGGCTCCTAGTAGAAACTCTCAGACCGTATCACTGAGAATATACGAATGAACATGATTTTTCTTTTTTATTTTTTAACTCCGCAAATTATATTAAACGAATATTAAAATTACGTCAATACACATCGTTCGTTTTATTATGTTTATTTTCACCATTGACGAGTTTAATTTTAGATAACAGTATAAAAAACACGAATAAAATCACCTAAACTATAGGGTTCGCTTCATTAGGTATCGATATACCTTTTTTATCAAAGATTAAAGCATTTACCACAAAAGTTACCTATCCAACAATTACTATGTCATATTTTTTAACACAAAAACATTATTTTTGATTATTTTACATTTCCCCTTAACCTCTACTTTATCCGTTATGACAAAAAAGTTATAAATCTAATATATTTGCACAATAAAAAAAGGGGGTTTTGGATGAAATTACAATGAAATGTAAAAACAAACATGATAATATAAGAACATAAACGAAATAATGTTATAAAAAATGACATCACTTAGTATATTAGTTAACAGAATATTTTGTTTCTTATTCTTCTCAATAATGAATTCTAATTTAAAGAAAAACACTTTTTATACAGTTAAAAAAGCCATTATTACAGATTGAAACGAATGAAAGAAAGGAATTAGAGTATCGATTAAACATACAATTGAAAGGAATGAACAAACTATGGGATTAGAGGCTTTAAACGAACAAGTAAAAAGAGACCTTTCCTATCTTGCCTTTGGAGGTGAAGATTGGGTTCGCCCACTCAATCATTCTGAAGGACATGTTTATGATGTAGTCATTGTCGGCGGCGGTCAAAGTGGCTTAGGTGCTGCTTTTGGTCTTATGCGTGAGCGAATATCTAATATCCTTGTAATCGATGAAAACCAGGAAGGCCTAGAAGGCCCTTGGGAAACCTACGCTCGTATGATGACATTGCGAACACCCAAACATCTAACCTCCATTGACCTCGGAATCCCTTCGCTTACCTTCCGTTCATGGTGGGAGGCACAATTTGGATTAGAGGGCTGGGAACAAATCGTGAAAATCCCCCGCGGTGACTGGATGAATTATTTACGCTGGTATCGAAAGGTTCTCAATCTCCCCGTCATGAATGAAGTAAAGCTTAAGCTCATTGAACCTACAGACGAAGACATTCACCGATTGCATATCGAAGGGCCAGGAGCTCCATCTAATCTATTACTTGCACGTAAAGTCATTCTAGCTACTGGTATTCAAGGTGGCGGTGAATGGCATGTACCACCTATGATTTCCGAGAAGTTACCACGTCAGCTTTATGCTCATACCTCTGAATTTATTGATTTTGAAACACTTAAAGATAAAAAAATTGGGATCTTGGGAGGCGGTGCCTCGGCTTTTGATAATGCCAATTTTGCACTATTGCAAGGTGCAGCCGAAGCACATGTCTTTGTTCGTCGCAAGGAGCTTCCACGCATCAACCCAATTCGCCAGATGGAAGTCTCAGGGATGGTTGAACGTTTCCATAGTCTATCGGACACCGATAAGTACGCTGCTATGGCTCACTTCTTTAAACATAATCAACCACCGACTAATGATACTTTTGAACGTGCATCCTCGTGGTCTGGTTTCCAGCTGCATATAGGAGCACCTTGGGTTAATGTAGAAGAAGCAGACGAAGGTGCGGTAGTCACTACGCCTCAAGGAACGTTCACCTTTGATTTCCTCCTCATCAGCACTGGTCTTCTAACTAATCCCGCTTTACGTCCAGAATTGAGACTAATTGAAAACTATATTGCTCGCTGGGAGGATCGATATAAAGCACCAGAGGAGATAAGCAATCCTTTGCTCAATGCTCATCCTTATCTCAGTCCTGGCTTTGCTTTCCTGAGCCGTGATGAAAGGAATAAAAAGTTCCTTCATGGAATTTTTGCTTTTAACTATTCAGCCTTAATCAGTTGCGGTATTTCAGCCTCTGCGCTTTCGGGTATGAGGTTTGGTATCCCTAAGCTTGTATCAGCCGTAGCAGATCAGCTTTTCCTAGATAATCGAGAGGAAATTCTGCATAACTACTTTACTTATAGTGAACTTGAGTTTGTCGGTGAATGGCCAAAAAAAGGGCAGGCACTTAATGCTACTCTAGCTTCCCAGAAATAAAAGATTCTGTCTTAAAGACTTGAACAGTGCCTGACCTATGACAAGTGGAACATTTAAATGAATACCTTTGTACAATATCACTAAAAAAAGGCTTACTGTTGTGTATATACAGCAGTAGGCCTTTTAATTATTTACAGCCAAGGATTTCTTGATAAAGCTAAGATCTCCTTACTTCAAATGTTCATTTAAAACATTCTCTTCTAACACAGCAAATTTATCACCGTATACTTTCATAATATGCTTTTCTCCCCAAGCACAAAGAGAATCTAAAATACTTTGTAAACTCCATCCATATTCACTTAACTCATATTCCACTTTCGGAGGAATCTGATTATACACAATTCTATTAATTACCCCATCCGCTTCTAATTCACGTAATTGCTGGGTTAACATCTTCTGAGTAATATCTGGCATAAGACGTTTCAATTCACTAGTTCGTTTCTTTCCGTGTGTTAGATGACATAGAATCACACATTTCCACTTCCCGCCTATCACTTCTAATGTCGCTTCTACCGATATATTGTATTTCTTTTTCTTCATAATTTCTCCTCCAAATTAATAGGTACCTAAAAGTACCTATAGAACTTTCAGGTACCTATATTACTTTAAAGTACGTACTTTTCTTTAATTTACATATATCCCATAATAACATTTGCCAGTTAAAAGTTATCGTATTCATTAATTTATATAGTTTACTTTAACTGACTTCATTCATACAGTGTCACAATCATTTTGGAGGGAAAAAAATGTCTATAGATAAAAAAAGAAGTACATTCGCACTACTTGCATTAGCAGTCAGTGCATTTGCAATTGGAACGACAGAATTTATTAGTGTTGGTCTACTGCCTCTCATCGCGAAGGATTTACAAATACCTGTTACAACAGCCGGTTTAACCGTTTCTTTATATGCTTTAGGAGTAACATTTGGAGCACCTATTCTCACCTCTCTTACTTCGAGGATGTCACGTAAAACTTTATTACTTTGGATTATGATTATTTTTATTATAGGAAACAGTATCGCTGCTGGAGCTTCCAGTATTGGGGTTTTACTCGCAGTCCGTGTGATTTCTGCCTTTTCACATGGTATTTTCATGTCCATTGGCTCCACGATTGCCGCTGATTTAGTACCAGAAAATCGGCGAGCTAGTGCGATATCCATTATGTTCACTGGGCTGACAGTAGCTACCGTTACAGGTGTTCCATTCGGAACATTCATCGGTCAGCAATTCGGCTGGAGAATGGCCTTTATCGTCATAGTAGCGATCGGTGTTTTTGCACTAATCGCAAACAGTATCCTGATTCCAACTAACCTGCGAAAGGGAAAACGTACAACACTGCAGGATCAGTTCAAGTTGGTAACAAACGGCCGCTTACTGCTTATGTTTATCATTACCGCTTTAGGCTATGGAGGAACATTCGTTGTCTTTACTTATTTATCACCATTACTGCAGACTATCACAGGATTTAAGGAAGGAACCGTTGCAGTGATTCTGTTTATTTACGGTATTGCGATTGCAATTGGTAACATGATAGGCGGAAAGCTATCTAATCAAAATCCGATTAAAGCATTATTTTATATGTTTATTGTACAAGCTGTTATACTATTTATCTTAATGTTCACAGCACCATTTAAAATAGCAGGATTAATGACCATTTTCTTAATGGGACTTATGGCTTTTATGAATGTGCCAGGCTTACAAGTCTATGTAGTCATGTTAGCAGAGCGTTTCGTACCAACAGCAGTGGATGTAGCATCAGCTATTAACATCGCTGCATTTAATGCTGGAATTGCGCTTGGATCCTATTTAGGTGGGGTTATCACAAACTCTATCGGACTAATTCACACTTCTTGGATAGGAGCACTAATGGTACTAATGGCCGCAATGCTTACAGGTTGGAGTAGAATTCTTGAAAAAAGATAAATTAAAGGAGGTGGTTGACTCAATGCTACACAAATATAAAACAACTTTATTTTCTTATAACAACAAATGGAGGTTTATTGATAATGATTAGAAACTTACAAGATACAACAACTTTATATAACGGTGTTAAAATGCCTTGGCTTGGTATTGGAGTATTTAAAGTAGAAGAAGGCCCTGAATTAGTGAATGCTGTTAAATTCGCCATTAAACATGGATATCGTAGTATTGATACAGCTGCCATTTATGAAAATGAAGAAGGCGTTGGCCAAGCTATCCGCGAAGGGCTGGGTGAAACGGGCATGTCTAGAGAAGAATTATTTGTTACATCGAAAGTGTGGAATTCTGATTTAGGTTACGAATCAACGATTGCCGCTTATGAAACAAGCCTCAAGAAACTTGGTCTAGATTATTTAGATTTATATCTTATTCACTGGCCTGTAGAAGGGAAATACAAGGAAGCATGGCGAGCATTAGAAACTCTTTATAAGGAAGGGAAAGTAAAAGCAATCGGCGTAAGTAACTTCCAAATCCATCATCTTGAAGACTTAATGAAAGATGCGGAAATTAAGCCGATGATTAATCAAGTAGAATATCATCCACGTTTAACGCAAAAAGAAGTTCAAACCTTTTGTCAAGAACACGGAATTCAGTTAGAAGCTTGGTCACCTCTAATGCAAGGTCAATTACTGGATAACCCGGTTCTACAAAAAATTGCTCATACACATAATAAAACCATCGCTCAAGTTATTATACGTTGGGATTTACAAAACGGTGTTGTAACCATTCCGAAATCTACGAAAGAACATCGAATTGTTGAAAACTCTGCTGTATTTGACTTTGAGTTAACGAAAGAAGAAATGCAGAGAATTGATGAACTAAATGAAAATCATCGAGTAGGACCAGACCCTGACAACTTTGATTTTTAAACTATAGAACATCCCAAAATAGGCGCTCCCCTTTCATAAGGTAGCGTCTATTTTTAATAAGACTCAGCTTATTAGCTAAGCATAACATTGTAAAAGATTTATTTTATTTAGTATGTTAACTATATCCTAATGAAGGGGGAAAGTAAGCATGAATAAAAATGACCAACATTTATTATCTCCATATACATTTGCAAATGGAGTTGAGTTAAAAAATCGAATTGTTATGGCGCCTATGACAAACTTCTCGTCTAATCCGGATGGAACAGTAACAGAGGCAGAAGTAAATTATTACGCTCGCCGCTCTAAAGGAGTCAGCATGGTGATTACTGCTTGTACATATGTTACTCCAAACGGAAAAGGGTTTCATGGTGAATTTGGTGGTGACAGTGATGAAATGATACCAAGCTTAAAGCAGTTAGCAAAAGGAATTAAAGATCAAGGTGCTAAAGCCGTCTTACAAATGTTCCATGGTGGAAGAATGTGTCCTCCAGAGCTAGTCCCTAATGGTGAAATTGTAAGTGCAAGTGATATACCTGCAGAAAAAAGCGGTGCTTCAACAGAAGAACCAGCTGTAAAGCCAAGAGCTTTGACAGAATCAGAAGTTGAGGAGATTATTCATGCTTTTGGAGAAACGACTCGACGTGCGATTGAAGCAGGATTCGATGGAGTTGAAATTCATGGAGCAAACGGATATTTAATTCAACAATTCTTCTCCCCACATTCTAATCGTCGTGAAGATCGATTTGGGGGTAGTCTCGAAAAGCGTATGACCTTCCCTTTAGCAGTGGTAGATAAGGTAAAGAATGTAGTTAAGGAGCATGCTCAATCTCCGTTTATTGTTGGATATCGTTTTTCACCGGAAGAACCAGAAACACCGGGAATTACGATGGCGGATACACTAGCCTTAGTAGACGCTTTAGCCGATAAAGACTTAGATTATCTACATGTTTCATTAACTGAATTCTTTTCTACAGCTAGAAGAGGCGTAGATGATGTCAATAAAACACGCATTGAATACCTGCTAGAAACGATTAATAATCGAGTTCCTCTTATCGGTGTAGGTTCTATTTATTCTGCTGATGATGCTCGTAAAGCATTTGAGACAGGCGTCCCTTTACTAGCACTTGGTAGAGAGCTAATTATTGACCCTGATTGGGTGCAAAAAGTAGCAGAAGGAAGGGAAGAGGAAATCGTAACACAGATTGACAAAAGTAAACAGGAACAATTAGTTATACCTGATCCATTATGGAATGCCATTATTCATACACCAGGCTGGTTTCCAGGTATTTAATTAAAATAGGTCAGCCCCCAAAAACCTTGAAGAATCATGGTATCTAGTTTTAGGGGCTGATTATTTTGTATATTAAAATCACATTTATATCTTTTTAACAAATTCAGACTTTAATTTCATCGCTCCAAAACCATCAATTTTACAATCAATATTATGGTCTCCATCGACTAAACGAATGCTTTTCACTTTTGTACCTTGTTTTAAAACCGATGAACTTCCTTTTACTTTCAAATCTTTGATAACCGTTACCGCGTCTCCATCGTTTAAAACATTTCCATTTGAATCTTTGACAACCTTCTGCTCTTCGCTATTTTCATTCTCCAAGCCTGGCGTCCACTCATGAGCACATTCTGGACAAATTAAAAGGCTGCCATCTTCATAAGTATATTCTGAATTACATTTTGGGCAATTTGGCAAATTTGACATAACTCTATTTCCTCCATTCGTAATCGTTTACTCTCCTAATGTATAAGTTAGTTTCAATTCCCTTTTTGCTGCTTCATAGGAAGAGCTACTACGAACTTGAAATTTACAAAAAACAGATAGAGAGTTCCCTATATGCTTATATACTGTCATAATCCTCCTAAATTGACAAGCCTCCCCTTCTACATTTATTTCTGTATATCAAAAGCAATTTTATCCCCTGCCCCATATGAGTCAGGAAACCTTTACACTATTATTGCCTTTTATTATGCCAGCTTACATATCGTATAGATTTATTCATACTAAAGAATACTAAGCATACAGATTTATCGTTCAAATGATAGTGACACTTAGCTCATGAAGTGAATTTTTTTATTGGAATATTCACAGTTGCTGTAGTCTCTGTTTCCGTTGACTCCATTATTATATGCCCATCATATTTATGAACTAT
>NZ_JBALMU010000209.1:0-254 GCF_036962285.1 Bacillus sp. JJ634 | reverse complement strand
TCCTTATCAATAATCTTTGGACCTGTATTCGTAATTTCAAATAAATAATGGGTTGAATTAGCTTTACATACAATATTTATTTTCCGCTCACCCTCAGGTAGTACTATAGCCGCATCAATTGCATTATCAATTAAATTCGATAATATTTTGATTAAATCTATTGTTTTGATTGTATCGAACGCAGCATTAGAAACTGTAAAATTAATATCGATATTATGATTTTCAGCAGAAAGTTTCTTTGTTTGAAATAATAC
>NZ_JBALMU010000208.1:0-1632 GCF_036962285.1 Bacillus sp. JJ634 | reverse complement strand
ATCCCTTAAAAAAGCTAAATTCCGATTTAATGTGGAATAAAACAAAAAAACAAGAACTAAAAAACCGAATTTTAGTTGATATTGAAAATTTGGAATCTAATGAGAGAAATAAGTACTCTAGTATATCAACACATAGCAAAAAGATAAATGTTAGCACCTTTAACAAAAGAAGTACTCTTTATAAAAGATTTTCATTAGCTATAGTAGTGTGCTTGATTATTATTTCGACATTTACTTTTACACCCGCATTTGCAGTTATTCAAGAGGTTTATGATAAAATATTTTCGAGTAAACATATTGATGATACAGGTGTTAGGACTGCAATAAACCAAGGGTATGGTCAAGCTCTTGATCAAACATTTTATGATAAGAAGCATGACATTACAGTGCATTTTGAAATGGTGGTGATGGATGATAAGGAGACAAAACTGTTACTGACCTATCGAAGTGAAAAAACAAATTTAAAGAACTATTATCTCGATATTTTTGAAGGCGATACTTCGATCAACCTGATTGTGGGAAATGAACGAAAAAAATTAAAGAATGTGGGTTGGGGAAGCAGGTATTACGATAGTAAGGAAAACAAAGTGGCTGAGGCAGAATCTCTTGAATCAATAAAAGAATATGAAGGACAGGACATTCGTTTAGAAATTGAAAATTTGACAATATATGATGACAACGGGGCTAGTACAGTTCATACGATTTGGCCACTTAGTTTCAAACTCGATAAATCTGCCATATCAAAAAGAAAAACAGTAGAAATAAACAAAAATTTCTCTTTTGAAGGAGAAACATACAAGATTAAAAAGGTAGAGTTTTCGGCGCTAGAAACAAGAGTGATTGTCACTGGATCTGACACGAAACTCCAAACGGATGAAAGAGGAATGCAATACAGGGTAATGAGTAAATTAGAACAAAAATTTCTTAATGCAAGGAAAATAGATAAAAAATACGGTTATATCGTTGACGATAAAAAATCTGGTGTATTTTTGAAATCAGCAGGCAAAAAAGTGGAGCCAATTTTTAGTAAGGGTGAAGTAGAGGGAGCAAAGGACGAATATATAATGATTTTTGCTCCGGTTAAGGATCGCCAAGACTGCATTCTTGAAGTTGGTGATGATATTAAAATACCATTAAATAAGAATGGGACTATAGAAAAACAATCGGAAGGTAATGAAAAAACAAATATAGACGCATTGTTAGCTGAAAATGGATTTACAGCAGAACCACTGTCGAATGATGAAATGAAAGAAATGGATTTATATCTTGAAAAACATTCAAAAGAATATTCAATTGATAGAAGAACTGTAATAGGAAAAGTGAAGAATCATGAAAATTCAAAGGTTATTGAAGTTACCATATCACAATCTGGTATTCTTGGTGAAATTCAGGCTGAAAATCCAGAAACAGCTGAAAAAGTTAGAAAAGAAAAGGGTTTGTCTTTCATTCCTATTTATTTAAATCATGATTAAGATAGATAAGATAAATCCCCTTTAATTTAAAGGGGATTTAATTGAACAAGCAGTAAAAAAGGATCTTCCAATCGAAGATCCTTTTTCCATACCGATAACATTTCCTTATGTTGACTAGTTTTGTATACATATCCCTTTGGGGATCTTATTCAACTATAGG
>NZ_JBALMU010000207.1:799-1346 GCF_036962285.1 Bacillus sp. JJ634 | reverse complement strand
TAATTAGTCGTTGTAGCTGAAGATTACGTAATTGCAAGAGTACAACGTCTTTCGCTCTACCTAAATCGTAGGGGGCTTCATCTAATTTTTCAAGTAGCAAAGAACGCTTGATAAAAGGTTCTCCTCGATATAAATCTAATTGTTTCTTAAATGAAGAGCTGAAAGGTTTCGCTTTTACCTGTCTTGTTAAAATATCTATAGGTTTGCTAAGTGGATAATCCTTTACATCCGATAATAAGCTTAAACCATGATCAAAAATCGGAGCTAGCTGCCAAGCTTCTGTTTGGGGATTAAATAAAAACAGAATATTATTTGTATGACGATCTTCATTTAGAATGAATGCATCAAATGCTAGCATTTGTGCAATCTCGTGTGTAACATCTAATCCTGTAAAATGGAACACCTTATCCATAATCGAATGAAATTTATCTTCTGTAGAGTAGCGGGTATTGTTTAAAACATCATCGGTTGTTTCAAAATTCGCTTCAAATAAGCGTTCTAGTGTTACCTCTTGTAACGGACCACGAAAATCGTTTGAATAACAGCC
>NZ_JBALMU010000207.1:434-783 GCF_036962285.1 Bacillus sp. JJ634 | reverse complement strand
TCTGTAACGGTCCCATCAACCTTTTTAATCAAACAAGGGATATAAGGAACAAAGGAGTTTTTTGGTAATGTTGAGCTATTTAAAATGAGATAAGCAACATATTCCGCCATATTTTCGTAGCCACGTGTATTCTCTTTAATCCACCTATCTCCTATTAACCATTTCGATTGATCGCCTTTACTTGATGTGCTGATAATTGTTTTAGCATCTTGTGGAATTGTAATCCGTTCCATTTCGTACACCTCCGCTCAAAAAATTACTAAACTCACTTTAACTTTACAATTAACCCTCTTAATTTTCATTATAAATAGTCTGAAATACAACTAAATTATACCAAAGATATATTTCT
>NZ_JBALMU010000207.1:0-399 GCF_036962285.1 Bacillus sp. JJ634 | reverse complement strand
AGTTGATGATTGGTTTTTTAACCATTCTCTCCCCTTCGATTTTGACGGTTGTCACAAAAGTCCTTACTTTTTTGACACAAAAATCTTTACTAAGGTTTTTAAAATTATTTAAGTTAATCTTTTTATAATTGTTACTTAACATATTAAACGATTAGTCCCGTAAATTATTTATTATTTTTATATTTACAGAATAGTCAGGAATTTTGTGTCACTTCGCATAGCAGTCAGGACTTTTCTGTCATTTTTTTTGACACAAAAGTCCTGACTTTTTTAGAATAAATGCTAATATAAAGGGATTTAATAGTAAAGGCTTTTGTGTCAATCGTCAACTACACTTGTGACGGTTGACACAAAAGCCTTTACTAATTATACGTTCTGCAGTTCTTTTTATTAAAACAT
>NZ_JBALMU010000206.1:0-1304 GCF_036962285.1 Bacillus sp. JJ634 | reverse complement strand
GAATTCTGAATTTATTGCGATGGTTGCTGATAAACTTCGCTTGGAACATAAAGCTTCATGAGAGAGTTAGGGGCGTTGATATTACTGGGGTGTAAGTGATATACACTTTTTTCTAACCAGTGTAACTTGACCAACTAACTTCTTTTTGAACCTATAAATAAAGCGTTTGTTTACCGAAAGACATCTTCTTTTATTGGTATGTGATTCATTACCAGTAAAGGAAGGTGTCTTTTTTTGTTGTTATCTGATATGGAATTACAACTGGATAATTTTATGCTGTATTGTTCTAGTAAAAATTTATCGAAAAAAACTATGAGAAGTTATGAACAGACCTTACGTTTGTTTGTTCTGTACATGGAAGAACAATTTCAGATTAATGAAGTAGGGAAAGTAAAGTCAGCACACATTAGACATTACATTAAGTATTTACGTGAACGTGGGAAGTATACAGTAGTTACAAATGATGCTTCTATGAAAGTAAACCATCCTGACCATAGAAACGATTTTAACAAGCCAATAAGTGATACTACGGTGGCAAATTATGTACGGAATATCAAAGTGTTTTTTAATTATCTGTATAAAGTTGAACGTGAAATAAAGATTAATCCAGCTGAAAGCATCCAAAACATTAAACCAGTTCGGAAACAAAAACCATTGTTGGATAATGAAGAGTTAGTTAAAGTATTGCGTCAATTCGATATAACAACCTTTCATGGTTATAGGAATTGGTCGATTACTCGTTTATTGTTGGATACTGGTATGCGTATCGGTGAGTGTTTATCCTTAAAACCTGAAAATATTGATTTCAAAAACAAAGCCATTCTGATTGAAAATCCAAAAAATCGACAGCAACGATATGTGTATTTTTCTTTTAAAATGTCCACCGATTTAAAACGGTGGTTACAGTATCGTGACCGTTTTTCAAGTAGTGAGTATTTGTTTCCAACTATACGTGGAACAGAACTGGAAGTGAGGAACTTTGAAAAGTCATTAAGGGAAGCTGGAAAGAAAGTAGGTGTTTCTATTCATCCACACCAGTTACGCAATAACTTTGCAAAGTATTATTTGTTGAATGGTGGGGATTGGGTTTCATTATCACGTATTCTAGGTCATTCCAGTGTTGAAGTTACCCAAAAAGCCTATCTAGATTTTACAGATCAAGAAATTGGTCAAAAGTATCAAAAACATTCACCGTTAAATAATTTAGAACTTTAAAAGGGAAGAAAGCAAAAGAAAAAGCCACGTGTTACCAGCACGTGACCAAAGCAATTCATCTGAAAATTTACAACTAAATAACGGATATT
>NZ_JBALMU010000205.1:0-3903 GCF_036962285.1 Bacillus sp. JJ634 | reverse complement strand
CCTATATACCAACAAATTTAAAGGACTATAACCTTTATAAAAGTAATATTTTTACATAAACCCCTCTATTAGAAGCATCTAGACCATTAAATCTACTATATTAAATAATTGAAGTAGTTTTTAAAAAGAAGGAACATAGCAGCTTTACTCCACTCCATTCACAATGGATTCATCTAATCATAGAAACAAAAGAATAGTGCTTAATTTTAGGCATAAAAAAAGGGCTCCTAAATATATATAAAGTAAAGACAAGTAATGGGGGTTACAAATGAAACGGCTAATCGGTTTTCTATGCGTATGCTTTATTGTGTTTATCGTTTACTTTGATGTCACAACAGGAACTTTACCAAAGTCATCTTCTTCTCCTGCAAAAGAACCTTCACAGCCTGTTCATCAAACAGCGAATAAACATAAACTACAATATGTAAAAAAAACCATGAAGCCGGGTGACACCTTATTGTCAATTATTGAGCAGGAAGAAGGGACACTAAAACAGCCGATTGAATCGATTGTGAGTGATTTTCAAGAGCTAAATGAAGGGCTAAAACCTGAACAAATGCAAATAGGAAAAACCTATAAAATTCCGAGCTATAAATAGACAGCGATATAAAACAAGGATAAGATAGAATTTTCTCGATGTTTAACACAGTCTATTAAAAAAGATAATACATCCATTTCCTTGTCAACTAGTGCCTAACATTGATACAATATTTTTGTGAACAATAGGGAAAATCAAACATGATTTCTTCCAAAAGGAGCGAATCTCACTTGAGTGAAATTATACATCGTACTAAAACCCGCCCTATTAAGGTTGGTAATTTAACCATTGGCGGTAATAATGAAGTAATTATTCAAAGTATGACAACGACAAAAACCCATGATGTCGAAGCGACTGTAGCTGAAATTCTGCGCCTTGAAGAGGCGGGCTGCCAAATTGTCCGCGTCGCATGTCCAGATGAACGAGCAGCCGATGCCATTCCAGAAATAAAAAAACGCATCAACATTCCGCTTGTTGTTGATATTCACTTTGATTATCGACTTGCTTTAAAAGCGATTGAAGGGGGAGCCGATAAGATTCGGATTAACCCAGGAAATATCGGGCGTCGCGAGAAAGTCGAAGCGGTTGTAAAAGCAGCAAAAGAAAAGGGTGTACCAATTCGAATTGGTGTAAATGCTGGTTCATTAGAAAAACGCATTATCGAAAAATACGGATACCCAACAGCCGACGGTATGGTAGAGAGTGCTTTGCATCATATTAAAATTTTAGAAGACTTAGATTTTCATGATATCATCGTTTCCATGAAAGCATCTGATGTTAACTTAGCCATTGAAGCATACGAAAAAGCAGCACAAGCCTTTGACTATCCATTACATCTCGGTATTACAGAATCAGGAACTTTATTCTCTGGTACAATAAAAAGCGCTGCTGGTTTAGGAGCTATTCTAAGCAAAGGTATCGGTAATACATTACGAATTTCTTTGAGTGCTGACCCTGTTGAAGAAGTGAAAGTAGCACGAGAATTATTAAAGTCATTTGGTCTTGCCTCTAATATGGCTACACTGATTTCTTGTCCAACATGCGGTCGTATTGAAATCGACTTAATTTCTATTGCAAACGAAGTAGAAGAGTATATCCAAACGATTAAGGCACCGATTAAAGTGTCTGTTCTCGGCTGTGCGGTAAATGGACCTGGTGAAGCTCGAGAAGCTGATATCGGCATCGCTGGAGCCCGAGGAGAAGGACTTTTATTTAGAAAAGGGCAAATTGTTCGTAAAGTGCCTGAAGAAACAATGGTAGAAGAATTGAAGAAAGAAATCGACTTAATTGCCGAGGAATATTATGCTAAACAAAAAGCTGAAGCGTTGAAATAAAAATAAAGTAATTAAGCTAGACAAATTTTATACTATTTTCCTAAGAAAAGCTTGGATTCGTCGTCGAATCCAAGCTTTTTTCGTCTTGTTAAAAAAACGGCAAGATAAAGATGCCAACAATAATTGAGACAGCACCGATCCCGATTGCCCATGCTCCAAGACTTTTTGCTCCTTTACTACGGGCAATAAACCCAGCAACAATGCCGACAATACCAAGTAAAATTGGCATCATAAATAAGGAAAGGATGGATGCAATTAACGCAAGGGTCCCAACTAATGTACCACCGAAACCAATACCATATGCAGGATCATCATATCTTTCTGAATTCGTTGCTTGTCCACGATTACTTATTGGTGCCGCAACCTCAGCGGATGTTTCTTCTAGATAATGATTTTTTACTGCCTCACCATATTCACCTTTACTTCGATCGTCACCGACTGTTTGATGAACCTGTGAAGTCGAAGTCGAGGTCGAAGTGGAATCCATTGGCTTTGGAGTCAAACGCACTTCATCGTCAACACTTGTGTAACGATTCTCTTCCATACATGCATTCCTCACTTTCGTTAAGTAGGAGCATTTATAGTGTGTGTAAGACAAATGAAAAACTACGTTAAAAATCTTTCATCTATTGGGATAAACTACATCTGTCTTAACAGATTGTATAAATGAAACTATACGAAAACCCCATCCTAATCTAAACCGCGGCTCGTAAGAACTGCAATGCTTTTTAGCCCTGAATCATTACCGTGCCCTTTTTATAATGGATTTGTTAAACAATATTGTTTCCATTTACCAAAAGAACGCTTTCACCAATTTATGTTACACTATATGTATGAAAAATAAGGAGAGGGCACATCAACGATGAAGAAACGATTTGGAATAGATATAGATGGAACCGTCACACGACCAGACACCTTTGTTCCATTTTTAAATGACGCTTTTCAATTAAATTTAACATATGAAGACATTACCCAATATGATTTTTATCCATATGTGAACGTATCAAAAGAAGATTTTAACCACTGGTTCTTAACAAATGAACCAATCTTTTATAAAGAATCTTTACCTGCTGATGGGGCAAAAGAAGTATTAAATGCATGGACAACTTCGGCTGATTTATATTATATTAGCGCACGTACTCCGCATCTTCTTGATGTCACAGAAAAGTGGTTTGCCAAACATCAACTGAGCTATGATCATCTAGAATTAATTGGATCGCACAACAAAGTAGCCACAGCCAAAAAATTAGCGGTCGACCTATTTCTAGAGGATAAACATGATAATGCAGTTGCAATCGCCGAAGAATGTAATATCCCTGTCTTACTCTTTAATACACCCTATAATCAAGATCCTGTTCCAAACAGTGTCATTCGCGTTCAATCCTGGCACGAAGCACAAACTTGGGTTCGTAAATGGTTGCAGGAGCAAATATAAATTGTCATATGAGTTCTCGACATAGCTAATAAAAAAAGCGTGAAAACCTAAATGGTCTTCACGCTTTTTACTTTGACTGTATACAACAATCAGGACAACGGCCATAAATTTCAAACTTATGACCAGACACATCATAATCCTGTAAATTATCTTCTAGACTTTCCATCGGACACGCTGCAATTTCTTTTGTCTTTCCACAATCTAAACAAATAAAATGATGATGATGTTCAGAGTGACTACAAGTAAATCGGAAACGTTTCTCTCCTTCAAGTTCTGTCATTTCAAAAATACCTAATTGTACAAATAAAGAAAGATTGCGGTAAATTGTATCGAAGCTTAATCCTGGATAGCTCGACTTCATATTCTCTAATACATCTTTTGCCGTTAAATATTTATTACTAGACGAAAAAAGCTGAAGCATATCTTCTCTTTTTCCCGTTTGTTTATATCCTTTATCCTTTAGTAATTGAATCGCTGTTGTTACATTCAAAAAAACACCTCATTTACCTATTTTTCCACTTATCAATAATAATTGCTAAAACAAGAATGAGTACAGCTAGCATTACAATCGTTCCACCAGGAGCAAGATCTAGCTC
>NZ_JBALMU010000204.1:8990-9276 GCF_036962285.1 Bacillus sp. JJ634 | reverse complement strand
AGATATGGTAATACTAAATGCCTTGAAAATAATGAATAATAAGGATTTAGATTACTTTTGCTTATTGTATGAACATTTTTCTAATAAAGAAGTTCCTGAATATACTAGTTTAAGGGTTCATGATTTGAAAGAGGAGTTTAACAGTTTGGCAGTGCCTATTTTTGAATGCGAAAACACTATAGAAAAGTTAAAGGGTGTTCAAGTAATTGGATATGATGCTGGGGGACTTGGAGGTGTTGGTAATGCATGGGGTTCATTTAAGTTTAATGAAAATTCCCATTATCTA
>NZ_JBALMU010000204.1:0-8969 GCF_036962285.1 Bacillus sp. JJ634 | reverse complement strand
TTATTGATACAGAAATTAATTAAAAGGTATGCTGATTATTTAGCATACCTTTTATCTTTAGGTCTTTTATGATTGTTATCAATAGTAGCCTATTTACTTATAAATTACTATCAAGATATTCCTGTAAGATGGTTCTCATGCGATTACTTGGAATATACAGATTAATGGGTTTGCCTGTTCTTATTTGACTTCTCCAAATCCATTGAATCAACTCGGATAAAGCGTATAAATCCTGATTAACTTCAACATCACGTGATTTAAAAAATTTGTACTTATATGGATTCATGAATCGGTTAATTACGTAAGCTAAAGATTCTTTATGCTGATAATCGTTTGTAGCACGTGCATTGTGTGAAACAAACCCTTTTGTATAACCTTTACCCTTTAGCTTGTTTTTATGTGCTTTATAGCTTGTCCACATGTTTAACGTTGTAGGTGTTTTTGCGTTGTTTCTGAAGTATGAGTATAGATTCTTCTTCATCTTTTCAACTAGTGATTTATTTTTTTCTTTTTCATACCATGAAACAGACAAAGAAAAAGATTCTGTACCTATATCATTCAATGAACCCTCGTAAATGTTTATTAGCGACTTCAAAAGCGTTTTATCATAAGGTTCTTTGCTGGCATGGTCTACCAGTACATAAGTTTCATTCAGCTTTTGAATTGCTTTATAAGAATATTGAAGATCGTACATATCGTAATAGTATTTTTGTTCTTGGCACTGGAACAAATAGGTAAGAATATAAATTTCTTTAAAAGCTTGAAACGCTGGAACAGGGAACGACCAAAACAAAACAGTATTTTCAAAGTAAATCAAGTTTTCATTTTTGCAAAGGTTTTTAATTTCATTGTACTTTGTATTCTGATATTCACTATTATCATTCCAGCGAATAACGCCAGTTTCTTCTTCCACTGATACCATGTTACTATTCAGCAGTAATTTGAAATCATCTTTGTTAAGTGGAAACTCTTCCACAACATTCATTACCTCATCTAGAATCAAAGTGTAGTTGCTTACTTTCAAAAGTTCAATTAGTTCTTCATCAGCCATTCTGAATAATTGATGGGTACTTACAATATCACGTTCATTCAGAATAAGCTTCTTCAAGTTGTCTAGCTTCCCATTTCCTTTTTGTAATGGTTCAACAAAGTTTCTATTTGTAACAGATTCCTTCACACGTTGTACTTCTGATAGGAACGGTGTGATGTAAATGAATCTTTCATCTGTAGCTGCCTCATTCATGTACTGGATAGCCCACGAAGTTTTTCCACTTCCCATAATGCTATCAACTATATGTATGTTTGGCTGTTGTTGGGTTTGTTCTTGCATATCTATCTTTCCTTTCAGGTTGAATTGAATATTTACAAACCTTCAACACTGAAAAGGAAGGAATCAGACAATACTTTTCACTATTACAATTAATTCCATTGCATCATCACACTGATAACCAGCACAACAAAAGTGCTTATTATCTTCAGAAACCCAGTAATACCAATGGTTTGAAGCACCTTCCCTTAAAAGAAGATATATATATAAGGGTTATTAATAAACTGTACATTTAACCGTAATGAGTAAAGCGAAGATCGCTTTACCTGTTTAAAAAACTAACTGATTCATTAACTGAAATGAGTTCTGATAAAGGTGGGGATTATTCAGAGTAAAAAGAAAGATAAATAGATTGTTTCAAATAGCTTGGAGGGTTTACCCGAACAAGTGCGAAGCATTAAGAACGGTTCATACTATTCATTAATCATTATCTTCAGCTATATACCGTAATGGATGGAAGTTAACTGTAAAGGATGCATGTACTACAGTGTTAAATAATTTGAACAAGTAAAGTTATAGGTTAATACGTGTAGGGAAGTAAATGGGTTCAGGATAGGAACAGTTAGTATAGGTATGGAAGTAGGTGGTGCTGTTAATATGTGTCAATTGTGTGAACAAATACTGGTAAATCACTGAAAATGTACAGGTTGGGAACTGCTATATTTACCCATAGAATGAACCCCACGGACAGAAAGGAAATTCTATTCTCATTGTTTTCTCAATTAGATTTTATTGAATATTAATTTTCAAGTATCAGTACCTTCACCATATCCACCAGCAAGTACCTTCACTATAGCAACCTTCACTATATCCTTTATCGGTAGTTCAGCATTTTATCCGTTCGCAAAAGTAGACTTAAACGGACAGTATGGAATCCATGATTATTAGTTATAATCCAGTGTTCGTAAAATGTGATAAGGTGTTTATGGACGTTCATAAACTGTATATAACATTTACGAACTTTTGGTAAACGAACTATAAGAACTCATTGAATCAGTGGGGATATATCTGTTTTAAAGGTGGGGTGGTAGTCCATTTATTCAGGGTATACAGCTATTAAAGATAGTGCTGGTGTATTTGTATTCCTGATGGTATAGGAAGCTGGTAGAAGGGAAGCAGTAGCCTATACTGGTGTACCTGATGTACTGGATATAGTAGCACCTTCATCAGTATCAACTGAACCTTATTCAGCACCCTATTCAGCTTCTTCATATTCCAATAAGGAACACGAATAAATGATAGATTAAACAGTATTAAATCAGTATCAATTGCTTTATAGTTTCGTGTTTCGAGATGAGAACAGCTGGTTCGTGTTCCTGATTCAGATGATTAAATAAAGTTAGATCATAACTAAATGAACTGTTTTAGACTTCAAAAAGAATATTCTAAAAGCTTCTTCTTCAGCATCATCTTCAGCTGAATCAGTTTATAACAGTAATAAAAAATATATGTGAATTTGGAAGGTAGGGGTGCATGGGGGGACTACCCCACAAGGTTTCCGAGTTAAGGCTGGCTACAATATAAGCACAAATTTCAGTCCCTTCTGTTTTCTTCAGCAAGTTTAGGGAAGGACATAGCGAAGGATAATAGAGGGACATCGTGTCTCCCTATTCTTACGCTTTGGTTAGATAGTGAACTAAAGTAAATGGTGCTGGAACTTGTAAACGTTATCTTCAGAAGTACAAAGGGATGCATCTGTTAAAGATTCTTGATATCCCTGTTCAAGAAAGTTTAATCTCCTCTGTTAAAGATTTCTGCACATAACAATATCCAAACAAACAATAACCAGTACATCCAGTACATAATAAATACTTCTGATGAACAGCTGCCCCTATCCCATGAATTTCAGAATCCCTTTTTCATTATTCAGCTAACAAAATTTTAGAAAAATTTTTAATCTATCAATATTTTCCGTCTAGTTGTCTTACTTCAGCACCTTTTCAAGAACATATTAGTAAGGAAAGTTACTAGTGCTTGCTGGTACTTTTCAAATAAAAAATTAAATTTAAACGATTCCTAGAAATAGAAATCCTGTTTGGATTTAATACTTCTTTCCTTCATATGCTTATCAATTGCAAGTACATGGATTCCTTGTAATACTTCAGCCAAAAGTTAAAGGGTATGTATTTGTGCATGGATTGCTGGTTTATATCAGCAGTCCTTTTTCTATTTATCTATTATTCAAGAAATTTGAATTGAATTTATAAACCAACTCAAAGAAAGGGGTGCTGAACGTGTTGAATAAAAGACTAATCAAATATTGCAGATTTTTATCAGGATATACCCAAAAAGAATTAGCTTCAAAAGCTGGTGTTCATGATTCATTAATCAGTAAAGCTGAAGCTGGTGTTTTGAAATTACAACCACATACAGAACAGAAATTAATTGAAGTGTTTTCTGATGCTGGAATTGATATTCAGCTAGTTAAACAAGTTGATGAAATGATAATGAACGATAAAAAAGGGGTGTAACCAGTGATAAACAACGAAGCAGCCATTCAGCAAAATCTAAAATACATCAAGAAATCACTAGAATCTAACACACATCAGGCACAACAGCCAATACTTACATTAATGATTTCTGAAACAATTCAGCTAGTACGTGAAACTAGTTTCATATACGAAGTGCCATTGAATAACAATACCCATATTGAACATTTCAGAAGTTACGCAAATCGTGGTTTAAAGGCAAAGGCCTCACTAATTGCAGATATGGAAGATTTACAAATGGAATTGAAAAAAGGAAATGTAAAACGGTGTTTAGCCGTTATTGATGGGATGTTATCCAGCGATCTTTACACGAATCCAGTTAAAAACAAAATTTCAAAATGGGTTCCATTACGAAACGTTGGATTGAAAACTAAACAAATAATTGTGGAATAAGGGGGAAATGAAATGGCAAACAATGCAAAAAGTAAAGCTGAAGAACTAGTAATGGCAATCGAAAAACCTTTAACAGTGTCGGATAAGGAAGCACACTTAGCTAGATTATTTGTGAAAGCAAAGATGCTGGAAGGATTCAATGTAACTAATTTTTGTTCTGAAAATCGTATCTCAACAAAGACATGGTACGCATATATGGAAAATCCTGATTTTAAATACTATCTGAATGAAGTGCAAAACGCTATCATTCCTGATGATGAAAGGGAAGCTTATCAGCGTGTAAAAAAGAAGATTCTTCAAATCGCTTATAAACAGGATTCAAGTATCAAAGAAATCGAGTTATTTACAAATACATTTTCTTATTTGGTGGAAGCTGATAAGCGTGAAAGAATGAATGCTTTAGGGTTAACTGATGAACATAAACCAAATACAGAAAAATCTATCGAACAGAAAAAAGCTAGTTTACTAGGTAGGTTAATGGGAACACCAAACCAAACAACAAACAAAGGGGAAGATGAATAATGGCTTACAATAACGAAGGTTATTCACTAATTTCACAAGGATATGATGAAATCAGAAAAGCAAAGGAAGCTGAAAAACAAGCTGATATTAAAAATGAACAGGAAAAACAGATACTTGAAAAGGAAAAAGCAGCTGAAGCTTCAGAACAACCAAATCTATCAACTGAAGAACAGGTTGATTTACTTACAAAAGCAGTTGCTGAACTCACTCTAAAACTGGATGCACTGAAAGGGGATAACTAATATGAAAGTACTAGACAAACTATTTAACAAAGCAGATCAGACTGAAGCACGTTATCAGAAAGCATTGGAATCTAAAGAAGAATCATTGATTGCTTTACAGGCCGAACTATCTGAAAAACAGTTCCTTTTAAAGGATATGCATAAAATGAAGTTATTGGGTGATATTTCAGAAGCAGCATATGATAAAGAAAAGGAAGTAGTAGATAAGCTTCAGAAAAAAGTTGCTGAATCCCAAAAGGAACTTGAATTGATTCAGGAATATGAAACTGAAGATGTAAAAAGCATCATTGAAGAACTAGATGAAGCGAAAGCCAAACACCGCAAAGAACATAATGCAGAACTTCATGCATTGAAAACTGAACTTCTTGAAGCAAAACTTGCTTATGTTGAAAAGATGGTTGAAGTAAGCGAAAAATATAATAAACTTGTGAATCCTGAACGCAAGCTTGATGCATTAAAGATTAAAGCTGGTATAAAGAAAAATTCATATGTATCAGGTACACATGATGCTTTATCTATGATTTCAGTGCCTAATGGTGGTTATGAGAATTTACGAGTTGAACAGAAAGATATTTATGATGCACTTGAATACCAACGAACTTCTTCACAATTGAAGCTGTTGATTGAAAAATATAAAGCATAATTGAATATTAATATACAAAATCAAAAAGCACTTGATTGGAATTTATCCTTTCGAGTGCTTCTTTTTTTGCCTATTTATCTTTAAGCTGTTCAGCTGCTTCTTCAGATTCTTCAATGTTATCTTTAAATATTTCCTTCGATAATACATTTCATCAGCATCTTCAGCAAAACAAAATATACAACGTATTACAAACCGTTTGTTATGGGGTTGTATCCCCTCGATAGTATACGTTTAAACGTACACATTAATAGTATTAACGTAATTCCTCTTAATCCTGATTACCTGATGTAATTGCTTCAATATTCAAAAAGCGAACATATAAAAAGCACTTGTTTCGGTAAATTTACTGAATCAGGTGCTTCTTTTTTATTTGCTGTTTTCAACAGATTGAAAAACGCTTCTCAAATATTTAACTTCAAAGTTTTCAGTTCTTGATAATTCATTTAAGAGTTGCCAAGTAAATTCATCTGCTGGTTCACTTTCCATTAATATGTAGTCTATTTCAGAAAGTGGCTTTTGAAGTAATTCGAAAAGTTCACTTTGATTTTCAAAGCTATCCACAAATACACCTTTGATAATGTATTTAGCTTTAAGATTATTAATCACTGATTCAATATTTTCAACAGCTATATCGTAGCTTTCATTTTGTTTAAGTTGATAATAAACTACCAAATTTTTCACTCTAAAACCTCCCTGTACTAAGGGGTGAAAGCACCAATAATATGGTATCATAAATTTCACCCATAATTCAATTTAGTTTGTTATAATTAGTTTTATTAAGGACAAGTGTTCGGAGGGGTTATTAATGTTATATCAGTTTATAGATTTATTTGCTGGTATTGGTGGTATTCGACAAGCGTTTGAACCGTATGGCACTTGCGTTTTTAGTTGTGAGTGGGATAAAAAAGCACAAGAAACTTATTTTGCCAACTTTGGTGAACGACCGCATGGTGATATTAGAAGTCTTGATGAAAAAGAAATCCCAAAGCACGATATATTGTTAGCTGGTTTTCCTTGCCAACCGTTCAGTATTGCGGGAGTAAGTAAGAAAAATTCATTAGGTAGGGAACATGGTTTCTTGGATGAAACACAAGGTACCCTTTTTTTTGATATAGCAAGAATAATCAAGGAACATCAACCACAAGCATTTTTGCTTGAAAATGTTAAAAATTTGCGAAGTCATGATAAAGGAAAAACTTTTAAAGTAATTAAGAATATCTTGGAAAATGAACTGGGTTATACAGTTTATGATGAAGTGATTAATGCTAAGGGATTAGTACCTCAGAATAGGGAACGTATCTATATTGTCGGTTTCAAAAAAAGACTAAAATTTGATTTTCCAAAAGTACCTAAAGATGGACCAGCACTAAAAACAATATTAGAAGATCACGTGGATGAAAAATACACTTTAAGTGATAAGTTGTGGTCATACTTACAAAGTTACAAAGAAAAACACGCAAAAAAGGGTAATGGCTTTGGCTATGGTTTAGCTGATTTAAACTCAAATAGTCGAACACTTTCAGCAAGATATTATAAAGATGGAAGTGAAATATTAATTCCACAAGAAGGAAAAAATCCTCGTCGCTTAACACCAAGGGAATGTGCAAGATTGCAGGGATTCCCTGAAAGCTTTCGAATTGTAGTTTCAGATACTGCTGCTTATAAACAGTTTGGGAATAGTGTTGCAGTTCCAGTTGTTAGATTAATCGCTGAAAATATGATTCAAGCAATTGAACGAAACGAATTAATCGCAGATACGGTGGAAGAGGGACGTGTGGATTATGCAATCAAGTGATAAATTATCAAAAGCAATAGATACGGCTAATAAGTTTGGTCGTTTCTATTGTAAATTTATTTCTGCTAATGATGTCGGATTAACAAAAGCACATCAAGAAGGGTTATATATATCTGTACACGCTTCGAAGTTATTTTTTGATACAGAAGGACAACGTGGTGAAAATAAAGACCATATAATTAAAATTCATATAGATGGTTATAAATCTTTTGAAAGCCGTGCAATATGGTATGGAAACAAGACAAGAAAAGAATACAGATTAACAAGGTTTTGGACGAACTCACCATACAATAAACATGAACAAGTAGGGAATCTAATAATTTTTATTCAAGCAAGTATAGATGATTTTTACTGCTTTTTATTAGAGGATGAAGAAGATATTGAAACTTTTCTCGGAACGTTTTCTATATCACTTGTGAAGAATAGTGCAGTATATGGTATACATACAGATGAAAAAGAAACTAAAACTGGATTGAAGTTACACCAAGCAATTACAGAATATTCATTGGCATTTAATAGTGATTTTCCACCAACAATACATTTAGCAGAAAAAGCTAGGGAACTTTATCATAGTATACTTCGTGGAAATCTTTCCAATCCTGATAAAGCATTGGTTCGTTGGGTTGATCTTGAATATGATATATTCAAAGCAATTGAGAAAAGTATATATAAACCTCACTTAACTGAACCATTTGGTGAGTTAGAACCATTGCTTGAATTTGCGAGTAGTGCTTTGAATCGAAGGAAAAGTCGTGCTGGAAAGTCTTTGGAACATCATATTGATTTTATGCTAACCAGCTTTAGCATTCCATTCAGTCATCCGGGGAAAACTGAAGGAAAGAAGAAGCCAGATTTTTTACTTCCATCTAATGCTGCTTATGCTAATATTTTGTATGATGAAAAAAATCTTACTTTCTTAGGTGCAAAAACAACATGCAAAGATCGTTGGCGACAAATATTAAATGAAGCAGATAGAATACCAGTTAAGCATCTTTTAACGCTTCAGCAAGGTATTACAAAAAATCAAATGGAAGAAATGCAAGAAGAAAAAGTAGTACTTGTAGTACCGGAACCATACCATAACTATTATCCATCTGAATATAAGGACAGACTTATGAGTGTCGGAACTTTTATAGAGTATGTGAAAGAAAAATATGCGGTTTAATAGGTTACTTTCTTTTGATTTTGAAGTTGGTTAAATGCCAGCTTCTTTTTGTTTACAGATTATATGAAGTTTAAATAGCACTGAAGCTTGTTATATTGAACCGTTGTTTAGCTAAACAAAGTTAATTTGCTTGTATGCTTCACCAGCAACACTACTTTTCACAAAATAACAGTTTGTTTCAGTTAAGACATAGTAAAAGGTGAAATCAATTGACGTAAATTTGTGGAAATACTATAATGAAGAAAATAGTGATTATTAACCAACTATTAAACAAATTACATACCAATAAATAGATGATACTTTCAAAAAGGTAAACGGTTCAAATTGCTGATTTATCGGTGGCTATACGGTCAGTATGACAAAAGCTAAACCGACGAATTCTGAATTTATTGC
>NZ_JBALMU010000203.1:0-4493 GCF_036962285.1 Bacillus sp. JJ634 | reverse complement strand
TAGTCTTATGAAATGGTTTTTGTTCAACTAACAGGCAGAATAGTTTAAGAAATGATTCAGTACATATTATTATGAAATATTTAGATACTAAAGAAAAAAAGGTGAAAACTTTTATGCATTTAGTTCTAACATTAAGCCTATTTGGATTTGCTTATTGGAAGGGCGATTGGAAGAATTGGAAAAAATATATCCTTACGATTCACTATGTAATTATTTGTAATCTTCTTTATAACTATTTCTGTCATGATCATCTACTCTGGCAGCATAAAGGAGAGATTTTTCCGAATAAGCATTTTATTATTGATTTGGCTTATACTTTTGTCAATTTACCTGCCGTAACGTTATTATTTCTTACCCATTATCCTTACTTTAAAACGAAAATAAAGCAAGGAAAATATATATTATATTGGGTAATCGGTTCAATATTGATTGAATTCCCATTTGTATTTTTTAAAAGATTAACTTTTAAAAATGGATATGAACATTGGATGGATTTATTATTTTATACTTTGATGTATGTAATGATTCGTCTAAACTTCACTCGACCTATTAGAAGTTATTTCTTTTCCATTATTATAATTGTATTTATGATATGGTACTTTAAAATTCCTTTACAATAACAGTTGTAATAGTATCGTTATTGAACAATATGGTGACATAGGAAGTTGCTACGGCAANNTGAAGAATTGTACTTAAACTATAGGAGTGCTTTACTTCAAGAACAGGACTGTCAATAGACGGTCTTTTTTTATACTTTTAATCCACTGTACGTTCGTAAATATATCTAAAATAAACGAACGTTCATAAAGTCTAAATCTCAATTTACGAACTAACGAAATATGGATATAATGGCTATTTCCAACCCGTCCGTTTTTGTGCACTTTTGCGAACGGTCAATGAACAGCCAATAATATTAGAAGGAACTCAGGAAGGCATTAAAGACGCTAAAGAAAATGTCACAGCCTGAGGGTACTGAATATGCAAAGTGTAGTGTGGCAACATTCAAAAGAAGGATAAAAGAATATAGAGAACAAAAGGCGACACTATAAAAGGTGTAGTCTTTTTTTGTTTTGGCTGTTTGAATTGTAAAAAAAATATTTGGCGACCATTGTGTAAAAGGGGCGTACAAGTGATATTTTGCACAAATTTCAACACCTTAAAAACCAAAAAAAGCCTTATTTTATGCGGGTTTGACGCTTTTGACTGTTTGTGCGTGGTTCAAGTATGCACAGCGTACAAGCGTTATTTTAGCAATAAAAACAGCCAGTAGGAACTAACCTACTAGCCTTAAAAGCAATAAAAAAAGGATACCGCCTTAAACTAAGTAGTTCCGATAACGTGGAGAAAATGTGAAAAAACAGGTGAAATAACATACTGAAAAACAGTATGTTTAGCACTATAAATAGCAATACAAATAGCAAACTGAAAACGCTTAAATATGAAAATTCAAGCGTTCTATTTTATTATTGTCTTGTTCAACTAAAACACCCGTTGAGAAATATCTTAGTAGAAAATACTTCCTCTACTTTTTCTTCACTTTTATTTCCGTCTGAGGAGTTACAGTCAGACCCTTAGTAACACAAAATGATTGGAATGGATTGTCTGTAAATGTAACCTCTCCCTCTACAGTCAATGGAACTGTAATGATTAAATCTGTATTATCAGGATTAAAAGTAGCTTCAAGTTTACATTTTTCACCCTCTTCGACACAGCTAATGAAAGACTCTCTAAGCTTTTGAGAACTTACATTATAGATAATAGTTAAACAAACTGGTTGAGTTAAACCTGTTAAAACGCAAGGCATTTATATGCACCTCCTTTCTCACCAACTAATACCATAAAATGCAAATCAGACAAGCTTGATAACGGCAGATGCATATAAACAACAAAATGTGTAAGTGCCTTTTCCAAAAAAATTAAAAATTTACTACCTAACAATGATTAACGAATCGGAAATTTTTCCTAAGCTAACCTGCACCGTTCGTTTAAAACAATCTTTCACAATCTCTTTATAAAATTACAATTATCCTTTTGATTTATAAAAATCAATATAGCAAATAGCACCGTAAATAACATAGTAATTAACACGTTGACAATAGTTGTTGTCAATAGGATATTTGGGTTGCGATTTATTAAGCTAATTTAAATGTTATTAACCATAACGTTGATATATAAGAGAAAAACAAGAGACCAAATAATATGCTATTTGGTCTGCTGTTTCGTATGTTTCTCCATAGAAACGGAACTACTTAGCCTTAAACGATATCCCTTTATACCTGAACTACTTAGTTTTGTACCTTATTTCCATTATTTTCTTCTTCAATCGTTTTGCATCAGGTTTATCTATAGTACTTAAAATCCTTAGTACAGCATTTTCTTTTACTGCTGGGTACATTGTTTCTTTTCCATGATTCATAAATATTTCAAGTTCATTATTATCGTAATCAATAAGACTGTCAATGACTTCCGTTTCTTTAGAATCACTATAACTATCCAATATTTCATACACGTTTAATAAATTGATATATCTTTCATTATCCATATAAACTGTTTCAAGTTCTTTTCCTTCAAAATTAAGATCTTCTGTTACAATTTCAAGTATTTCTTCTTCTTCTTCAAGTTCTTCAAATTCTCTTCCTTCTAGTTCAAGTGCTTCAAATTCTTCTTTTATAGATTCATACACTTCTTCAGCTTTTCTGAGTTCTTCAAAAATTTTCATTTTCCTGTCTCCTTTTTTGGTTTTTTGCAAGGTGTTTTCAGTGGGTTAACTACCTCACAATTAGGTACTAACGAAATGTGACGCTTTTAGGACATTGAATTTGTAATTTATAAGAAAAAGTTTTGGGACATAAAAAAAGAACCATCAAAAGATGGTTCCCTTGTTGAACTATCGCACCCTTTCAATAGGAATGTCATTCTTTACTTTTAGAAATGGCCTCAATCGTTTTTAATTTTTTTAGTATTACTTTTACAAATATCCCCAACAAAATATAACCTAGGACAGAGTAAATGTGCTTCCATTTTAGCATTACATAAATCCCCAACCATTGAAAAATAGTTTCCCCAATAAATGCAGCGAATAGTGCAAATATCATCGTTCCTAATATGTATGTTTTCCACTTAGGAAACCACTGATAAATCATCATATAAAAAAAGGGAAGAATGGAGAAATTAGCAACTGCCCACAAGTCTCTTTCTAAAGGTGTTAAGGTATATGGATAAGTCCAATAACCTAGTGATGAACCAATTTGATCTAATAAAAAAGCAATAATAGATATAAGTAGTCCAACCATACTTATTTCCATGATCCGAGTTTTATCCACCAATCTCCACCACAAAAAAAGAGGGGTAACCAATACAAAAATCATTATCCACCACTGATAAGTAAAAACCACTTCTTGAGTCCAGTAATCCAACCACAACTTCCGTAAATATTCATATTGCTTTTCGATTTCTTGAAACTTATTCATATTGCTGTCCTTTTTTATTTCAGTTTGCTTCCACAAAAGAGAACTTATACAAGATTGTAATTTCTTTGCCTTTCTTTCACTAACCTGTCAAGTTTAGATTTAGAACGTGTTAGTAGGCATTCCACGTTCGGATAATCCTCACATTCACACCTAAAATAGACAATAGGAAACTAAACCCCTTGAATTATATTTTTAAAAATTTTATAATCAAGGTGCTGAATATGCGGAATATCCGTTATTTAGTTTTTAATTGAAAATGAATTGCTTTGGTCACGTGCTGCGAACACGTGGCTTTTTCTTTTACCTTTTTTAAACTTCAAGATTATTTAGTGGATTAAACTTATCATTCTGTTCTTTTAAGTTATTGCCCCACATAGCAGCATATTTTTCAGTAACTGCGATTGAGGAATGTCGCATGAGTTTTTGAATAGCAAAAGTCGACATTCCAGACATAATACAACGTTGACAAAACGAGTGTCTGAAAGTATGTGCTGAAACTCTCACATCTTTAAAATTCATGACTTTAGCTAACCCATTTAATAGCATTAGCGGTTAATTGTTTACCATCTTTATCTGTAAAAACATACGTGGTGTTCTCTCCAAATAATTGTTCACAATAGACTTTGTAAGAAGCTAATTCCTTTAGTAACTTTTCTGCTACTGGAACAGATTCAAGTTTTCTATTTTTGCCGAATATCATTAGAGTTTGATTTTGAAAATCTACATCAGACCATTTAAGATTGGTTGATTCAGTTAATCTAATTCCAGTACCTAGCATTGTTAAAATTAAGGTGTAATCCCTATATGCCCAAAAGGTATTTTCCCTTCTTCTTATCCTTCTGTAATAGGTCAGCATTTGTTTGATATGGTAATCTGTAAAAACATCAATCTTAATGTCCTCTTTTGCCCTTGAAATTTTATCAGCAGGATTCTTTGTTATAACTTCAATTTCAACCATGTAATTCAGAAATGCTTTAATACGTTGTAATTTTGTATTTGTAGTGGTGTAACCGTCAAGTAGAA
>NZ_JBALMU010000202.1:0-2250 GCF_036962285.1 Bacillus sp. JJ634 | reverse complement strand
CTGAAGAATCATCTAAATCATAGCGAAACCCGTCTTTTGGGGCAGAGGCACTCTCTTTTATCTGCAAATTGTCAGTTTTATTTTGTGCAATTTGTTCCTTACTGTTTAGTTTATTATTTTGCTGCTGTTTGTTTGACTTCACCTAAATCAGCCTCCTAATATTCATTCTTCATCACCTATTATCTCTTGAAAAACTTCTTATTATTCAGGTTTGTCGATTCACTAGAATACTATTAATAATTGTATTGCTACGTATTGGTATTGTTGGGGGAGCGCTAAAATGATAGCGATAAAAAAGCTTGTGTCGTTACTGGACCTGACATCAAGCTCCTAATGATGGGATGATGTTGGGTCGGAGTTGCCTATAATGGTTAAAGTTGTCAAGGAAGAACAGCACTTCATATCCTTTCTGTGGTCTGCTAGTGGGGATGAAACTATATATGTTCAACTTGATTGAAGAAATGATGAAAAAAGAAAGAGAGCTAAATATTATTTGGCTCTCTTTCTTTTTGGATTAGCGCTATAAGCGCGACTAATTTTTTATTTCTTATATTTTGTTCTTCCGCGGTTGCTAAATCATATTTTTTTAATAGATGAAATAATTCGTTTAATATGTGCTGTGAACGTTGACTCATTAGGTAGCTCTGTAGATCTTTAAATAATAGCTCGGGTATAAACTGTTTTTGGGTTTCGAGTTTTTTTGCTACATCTTCATGAGAATGGTCGATTTGGCATTTCCTCATTTTAATCCTCCTTTTTATAAGCTACTGTCTATCATACATGTATGATGATTGATTTATGCAATTTTCTTTGAATCAAGCTGTATTTTTGGTTTGTTGAATCCTGTGTAATTGAGAAATAAACAAATTAATGAGAATAAAGATAGTAGGGCAAACCCGAGTAAATAACTATCGGTTAACTCTTTGAAAAAGCCGAGTATGATAGGAGGGAAAAAACCGCCTAATCCTCCAAATGCTCCAACTATACCGGTTACTGCCCCTATATTTCCTGTTGAAACTTCCGGTACCATTTTAAAAACGGCTCCATTTCCGATTCCTAATGAAATCGCGATAAGAAAACAGCTAATGCTGAATAAATGGAAGTTTTCTATAGAAAATGCAATAACTAATCCTAATAATAATACACCGCTGTATACGAAAGCTAATATTCTTCTCGCTCCAAAGCGATCTGAGAGGTATCCGCCGACTGGGCGTATAAGTGTAGCGACCGTAACGAAACCTGCAGTTTTTATACCGGCATCAAGAGTTGTGAGTTTAAATTGTTCTTGTAATAATGTCGGTAAATAGATACTGAAAGTGACAAAGCTTCCGAATGTTAAAGAATAAAAGATAGATAGAAGCCAAGTTTCCTTAAATTTTAATACGGATAATGATTCTTTGAATGATTTAGGTTTACTGGAAAGTTTTTGATCTTGTGTGCCAATCCATAATATGAAAGACATTATTCCTACTGATATGGCAAGGCTCCAAAATACCCAAGACAAACCATGCGTAACGAAAATCATTGGGACAAGAAAGCTAGCTATGGCTGAACCTATATTTCCCATTCCTGCAATTCCTAAAATGAATCCTTGCTTTTCGGGAGGATACCATTTAGATATATAAGTAATTGAAATGGCAAAAGTTGTTCCTGCCATCCCGATAAAGAATGCCCAGAATAAAAGCATGCTATAAGAGTGTGTAAATCCAGCGCCTATCAATGGAAATATTAGAAGTAACATAGTAAGAGAATAGATTTTCCGTCCGCCGTACCTGTCTGTTAAAATTCCCATTGGTATACGCATTAATGACCCTAATAAAACTGGTATGGCCACAAGGATGCTTTTTTCAGCTGTACTTAATTGGTAGATTTTTTGAATTTCAGTTGCGATTGGTGCGAAAACTGACCACGCTGCAAATGCAGTCATCATTGATAATGTTGAAAAAATTAAAACTGGCAATGATCTTTTTGGTTTCATCAAACTAGCTCCTTTGCATCGTTTACTTTTGTTTTTTTGCTAAATATGAACGTGTAGCATGTGAATTTAAAATAGAAGAAATCAGAAAAGTTATATTTAATGACATAATAATCATACAATTGATTTTTTATTATGTGTCATTCCTTGTTAGCTTTTCTATCGTTGTTTTGTGTATGATAATTTTGAATTAGATGAATGGTCAGGGATTTTATTGCAAGTGATGAAAAATCTGTGAAAACAATAAATATGGTTACGGTGCAAAAATTTCAAAA
>NZ_JBALMU010000201.1:0-4685 GCF_036962285.1 Bacillus sp. JJ634 | reverse complement strand
AGATTCCATTAGGAATCTATATACCTCTTTCAAATAAATGCAGTCTTTGCACCAGAACCACCAAGAATGTAAATATCGATTTTCAGCAAACGGGCGCTATTGCGAAATAAGCAGTCGTAACTGGCAGGATTGTGGAACAACCTAGGTTGAAAATGATTAAACTTATTAGAACCAATTTTATGCCTGACTGCAGATGTTCTCAAAGTCGTCACAAAATCGAAGAAATAAATGAAATACTACAAAATGCCGTTTTTTCGTTCAAAAACCTGAATTTCACTGTAGAAATTCAGGTTTTTAGCGTAAAAAGTGCTGTTTTTAACGTGAAATCTCACTTGAAAATGGAATTTTCGCTTTTTGATTTCCTTTTGCGTAAAACATATGATTAAACTAGTGAAGGAATCAACCTCTCAACCTGCTCCCCCCTTTTTCTATATACCTTCTATTTAGCATTACAAACCCATACCAGGCCAAAAAGTGGGAGAATCCTTTCTTTTTGGCCTTTTTCTGTTGTTTTTTCGATGTTTACATAGTGAAAAACAAGTAGTGCATTTGGAGAAAATCGTCTATTTTTTTCGTAAGGAGATAGTTTTTCAGCTTGAAAACTTAATACGGAAAGGATGAGTTTAATGGATTGGAAGAAGGTTGAAATGTTCTTATCTTCAGGTCAGGCATTTATTCCGGTATATGCTGAAAATAAGGGCGATTCTGTGTTGATGTATTGGAAAGATGGATCAACGGAGATTTTAGATATACAGTGTGAGTCATTTTTAGCTAAGTTGCTTTATTATTTCGGCACAAGTGTTTCGGCTAATCGGAATCGCTATGGCAAGCTGGTTGGGAAAAGGAATCTGGTGCCCATCGTTTTATCGTATGGCATGACGTTAGTTCCCTATACTGTGCGCGAGCCGATTGGCAGGCAGACACGAACCGGTTGGTTTCTGGCCAAAGAGATTTCGCATTTTCATAAGAAATCGCGGCATCACACAGGCGTTCAACTCTCGCAGCATGAAGTGAGTGTGATGCATTCGGAGAAGTTTTGTTTTGAACAGCTAAAGAATGCTAGATGTATCGAGCTGTGTTATGGCGAAATTCATGAACCGTATAGAAAGAATTCGATTTTCTCGGCAGGATAATTCCTGCTTTTTTGATGTAATAAGCTCTAATCAATTTTGTTACAAGAATACGGGCTATTAAATTCTACAAAACCCCCATTTTTCATGGTATTTCACGCTAAAACCCTTTTGGAAGAGATTGGATGTACTGTATATAGTAGAGGTATCCCAAGGGGAAGGAGGAGATATTATGGCTTCAGAATTTCATGTGAAAAAGACCCTATCACTAGCGTTTCAAGACGGTATCAATGCGGATGGGGATCCAATTATTAAGCGTTATTCGTATTCAAACATCAAGAAAACAGCAACCCCTGATGCCTTATTAGCTACTGCGCAAGCGATTGCGAGTTTGTGTAAAGGCACGCAGCGTGGATTCACGACGATTGATAACAATGACTTACTTCCGTAAGGTGATTTGGAAATAAAACGAGAAAGGAGGTAATGCGACATGGCTAAAACATTAGAGTTAACCTTTAATGGTGAGGATGGAGGAACTGTCAAGATTTCGGTTAGAAATCCGAAAGATTCTCTTACCCCAACGGAAATTAAAACGGCAATGGAGCAAATGGTTCAGGCGAATATTTTTACATCGTCTGAGGGGGATATCGTGGGCGTGAAAAGCGCTAGAATGATTGATCGTACGACTGCAGATATCGAATTAGTGTAATCGAGGACGGAAGGTGCTGTAGCCTTCCGTTTTAGTCTATTTAGGGAAGGGAGTGGTATGTATGGATTGGGCGGCTATGATTAGTGAAGTTGGCTTTCCGATTTTGGTGACATTTTATCTATTAAACCGGATGGAAACAAAGATCGATCAACTCTCACAATCCATTAATGACCTGACCGTATCATTAAAACAATAGAGATTTGTTAGGTTGATAAGGAAAGGGTGAAAAAGATGCTGATTGCTATTGATGCGGGGCATGGCGGGAAGGACCCAGGTGCTGCCGCAAATGGATTAATGGAGAAGGATATTACGTTGTACCTGGCACTTAAAGCAGGTGCTTATTTAAGAACGCATTACGAGTGCGATGTGATGTATACAAGGAATAAGGATGTATATCTAGGGCTCTCAGAACGCGCAAATATTGTGAATAGAGCAAAGGCTGATTTGTTTTGTTCATTTCATATTAACAGCTTTAATTCAACGTCCAAAGGCTTTGAAACGTATCGCTATCCAGGAACAACAGGCAAGACGGTGGAGTTACAGAAGGCCGTTCATGAGGAAGTGATGAAGGTTTTAAAACCATACGATATTACGGATCGCGGTATGAAGGAGAAGGATCTTGCGGTTGTCCGCCAGACGAGCATGCCAGCTGTTTTAACGGAAACGATGTTTATTTCGAATCCAAATGAAGCAAAACTCTTAAAATCAGCTTCCTTTCTCGATAAGGTGGCTGAGGCACATGCAATTGGAATTGCTAAAGCTTCAGGATTGGCGAAAAAGAGTAGCAGCAGCACGTATCTTATGACGATTGCGTTTAAAAACAAAGCTGAAGCCGACAAACATGCAAAACAGTTAAAAGAACAATACGGTTGGCTGATCGATGTGAAAAAATCTTAATGGCTCTGCCGATATGGCGGAGATTTTTTTAAAATCATGGCTATGTTAATCTTTACTGTTGATATTTGCCCATTACGAACAGAGGTGTATTGATAATGATAGATAAAGCCTTGACCCAAGTTTACCTTGATTGGCAAGAAAAGCTCGACAATAATGAATGGTATTTTAGTGATGCATTTGATTCGATTGTAAAAGATATGAATCCTGAACAAGCATTTGCGTATATTCCGAATGTTATTCAGATGTTATTGCAATTAGAGGATGAATTTCTAATTTGGGAGACCCTATATTTTCTCTTGCAAGTATACGGAATAGCAAATACTACAGAAATCCATCCAGAGCTGAGAAACAACTGGGAAGCTCTCACAAAGCATATCTATAAATACCCAGACGCATATAAAACACCATTTCAAGAATTGAAAAGAGACTTGAGATTTCCAAAATAATACTGATTCACCTCAACGATGCAGTATTATGCCCATTATCAACAATGTAATTTAACATAGCCAAAATCATAAAAATCTTACACAACGATGTTATGTCAGATTTTTTATTTCGTTGCAAGCCTGTTCCAGAAAGGGTTTATACGTCCTTTTTCAACAGTCCTTTTTAAGAGAAATCTGACGTATTCGCTGTCTGATTAAGGGGGTGTCGTATTTATGCAGACGGTCCAACCTATTAAAGATAGAGACAAAATCGAGGCCATTAAGAAGATTTTACGTGCATCCACGTTGAGAAATGAGCTTTTGTTTGTACTAGGAATCAATACCGGACTAAGGATCAGTGATATTTTAGCATTAAAGGTTGCGGATGTTTTAACGAAAAAGGGAGTGGTTGACCGACTGGATCTCAGGGAAAAAAAGACGAAGAAGAAGCGAATCATCGCTCTTAATAAAAAAACATGCCGATTAATAGAACGTTATTTAGAAATGGAACGGCCAGCTGCACGCTATGATGAGCCGTTGTTCTTGAGTCAGAAAGGTGAAAAACGACCAATCAGCCGGCAGCATGCGTATGACATCCTCAATGAAGCTGCACGCTCCGTAGGCATCACAGAACGCATTGGAACGCACTCTTTAAGGAAAACCTTTGGTTATTTTGCGTACAAACAAGGAATTGACCTGGCAATGATACAGAAGCTGTTGAATCATTCAAGCCAGACTGAGACTTTGCGGTACATAGGCATTACGCAGGAGCAGATGGATGAAGTGGTGTTGAGATTGGAATTATAAAACAGGGTTAGCCTTTGGTAAGTAGGTTAATCCTGTTTCTATGTGGTTTTAAAGTCAACTTCATTCATGGTGAATAATAGATACTTTCTTGAAATTAGAATGGAATCGGTCCAATCGATTAGCTGTTATGTCGCCATAAGGCATGATTAGTTTTTTCACTTGTTCATAATCGGTTGTTCCGAGTTCTTTCAATATATAGGGAATCGATTCTTCGGGGTACTCATAATCACGAAGCAATTGTTTGATACTCTCCATTCATCAGACCTCCATAGTTAATAAGGAAACGGTATACGAATTGTTATGTTTATTTTGTTCTTTTTAGCAAGAAGACATACAAAACTTATTTTTGAAAAAAGGTGTTGACTTATTTATATCAAAATAGTAATATTGTAATTCCCACTAAGGGAATCTGGTTAAACAGATGAATTCTTTATTGGTAGTTTTTAAGTAAGTAAATGAACAGGAAAGTCGATAGTGAAATTATTTTTATAAAAGTGTTGACTTTATTATATTTAAATAGTAATATTATAAATCCACCGAGGAATTCTAGTGAAGTATACGCTGGTCTTTTGGTGAAATTATAATGAAGTTAATGAACATGAAAGATGCTTTCTATCATTCATGTGATAAAAAACTTCAAAAAAATTATTGACTAACATAAATAAATTATGTTATGATAATATTCCGTCGTTAAGACGTAGTTCTTTGAAAACTAAACAAAACAGAAACGCCAACGTTAATTTTTAAGTGAGCACACACTAAAAAAGTGCAACATGA
>NZ_JBALMU010000200.1:0-1444 GCF_036962285.1 Bacillus sp. JJ634 | reverse complement strand
TAGATAAGGAGTGATCAAAATGCTCGCTTTATTAGGGTACTTAATGATTTTAGTATTTATGATTTTAATTATGACAGGGCGTCTTTCGGCTATGATTGCTTTAATTGTCGTACCAATTGTCTTTGCTCTTATAGGTGGATTTGGCAGTGAAATGGGGCCTATGGCGCTAGAAGGGATTAAAAGCGTTGCCCCAACAGGTATTATGATTTTATTTGCTATTCTTTTCTTTGGTATTTTGATTGATGCTGGAGTTTTTGATCCAATTATAAGGACAATCCTTAAGCTTGTAAAAGGTGATCCTGTAAAAATTGCTATTGGAACAGCGGTTTTGGCTCTTCTTATTTCGTTAGATGGAGATGGAACGACGACTTACATGATTACGATTTCTGCCATGCTTCCTCTTTATAAAAGAATCGGCATGAAACCACTTATTTTAGCAGGGATTGCTGTTTCAGCTTCAGGAGTCATGAATCTCCTTCCTTGGGGAGGACCGACAGCACGAGTGATGACAGCTTTGAATCTTGAAATGTCTGATGTTTTCACACCTGTTATTCCTGCTATGATTGGCGGTATTTTATTTGTTCTCTTCATGGCTTTTGTTCTTGGTAGAAAGGAAAGAAAGAGAATTGGTGTAATAGAGTTTGACTACAAGATTGCGGCTCAACATGCCGCTGCAGTAGAGGATGCGCATCTTAAACGTCCTAAATTAATCGTTTTTAACTATGTATTAACAGTAGTTCTTTTGGTAGCGCTCATTATGGAGTTATTACCGTCAGCTGTATTGTTCATGATTGGTTTTGCGATTGCCATTACAATGAATTATCCAAAAATGAGTGATCAAAAAGAACGTGTAGCCAATTATGCAGACAATGCTTTATCGGTTATTTCAATGATTTTTGCAGCTGGAATTTTCACTGGAATTCTTTCTGGGACTGAAATGGTGGATGCTATGGCAAACTCATTGATTAAGCATATCCCGGACGCAATGGGGTCGCATTTTGCTGTAATCACTGCGATTATTAGTGCGCCATTTACTTTCTTTATGTCCAATGACGCTTTTTATTATGGTGTTCTGCCGCTGCTTGCCAAAGCGGGGGCTGCATATGGGATTGATCCTGCTTTAATTGGGAGAGCTTCTCTTTTTGGTTTACCGGTTCATCTATTAAGTCCTCTTGTTCCGTCTACCTATTTATTAGTTGGGATGGTAGGGGAGGATTTTGGTAAACTTCAAGGTTCTTTCTTAAAATGGGCGTGCGGATCAACCATTGTCATGATAGTGGTTGCGGTCGTATTAGGGATAATCCCTTTATAAAATAGTTGATGATGAAGGTTAATTGAGTAAAAGCAAGCGGCGACAATCGCTTGCTTCTTTATTTTAATTGCAGTATAACTAACCCGTTTATTCGGTTATTTATATCAAAAAACAGTTCAGTATTCTATTAAC
>NZ_JBALMU010000199.1:0-1591 GCF_036962285.1 Bacillus sp. JJ634 | reverse complement strand
TGGAAGATAATTTTACATTAATGGGGTTGAAATCCAATCCTTACCCGTATATAAAACAGGCTGATATATATGTACAACCTTCAAAATTTGAGGGGAAATCGATTGCTATTGATGAAGCTAAGATTTTATATAAGCCTATAATCGTTACAAATTTTAGTACGGCTAAAGATCAGATAAATGATAAGGTTAATGGTTTAATTGTAGAAATGGATGCAAATGCTCTTGTTAAGGGTATTGAAAAATTAATGGAGGATACTGTTTTACGTAATCAACTCATTCAAAATTTAAAACAAGAAAAATTAGGAACAGAGGAAGAAATTCATAAGCTTTATAAGATTTTATAGAGGGAGGTGATCTGTTGAAAAAGAATCTTCTTTTTGTTATGAATAATTTAAACTGTGGTGGAGCGGAGAAAGCGTTAATCTCTCTTCTAGAAACAATAGATTACTCACTATTTAATGTGGATTTATTGTTGTTTAAGCATGAAGGATTATTCTTGGGTAAAATCCCTAAAAAAGTCAATTTGTTAGATGAGCCCGATGGTTACCGATATTTTGATATGCCTTTTAAAATTGCTTCCGCCAACTGTTTGGTAAAGGGGCGGTTCGATATTGTTTTATCTAGAATACGTGCGAGCTATATATTTAAAACAGAAAAGAATAGAGCTATATGTGAACAAAGAGTTTGGAAATCGATTGCACAATCTACTAAGAGTTTAGATAAAACATATGATGTAGCGATCGGATATTTGGAAAAAAATCCTGTATATTTTTGTATAGATAAGGTAAAAGCAAAAGTGAAGATAGGCTTTATCCATAATGATTATGACAAGTTGGGGATGGATCCTAAAATAGATAACAAGTATTTCAACCATTTAGATTTTATCGTTACAGTGTCAGAAGAATGTGCAAACGTATTAAAGGAAAGGTTTCCTATATTCAGTCATAAGGTTAAGGTCATGCATAATATTATTTCTCCTGCTATTGTTCAAAAAATGGCAGAAGAACCTATTCAAATAGAGCGACAAAAAACTAAGCTCATATCTGTAGGCAGGTTGAATTATCAAAAAGGGTTTGAAATGGCTATCCAGGCTTGTAAAAATTTGGTCGAAAGTGGATATGATATTGTATGGTATGTGATTGGTGAGGGGGAGGAACGAGATAAATTAGAAAAAATGATTGAAGGAAATAACCTTCAGGAAAGATTTATCCTTTTAGGAATGAAAGAAAATCCCTATCCTTATGTAAGGGAAGCTGACCTATATGTTCAACCCTCTAGATTTGAAGGAAAATCGATTGCTGTTGATGAAGCGAAAATATTACGAAAACCTATAGTAGTAACTAATTTTACGACAGCTAAAGATCAAATTCATCATAAAGAAAACGGGTGGATTGCCGATATGAATTCACATTCAATTGCAGATGGAATTAAACTACTAATTGACGATGAAATATTAAGAAGCAAATTTATCGATAATTTATCAAAAGAAAGATTGGGAACTGAGTTAGAAATCCAAAAATTATATCAAATGATCATGTAGATAGAAGGGAACAATTAAATGATTATTGAGGTAATTGGTATAGTATTACTT
>NZ_JBALMU010000198.1:0-9710 GCF_036962285.1 Bacillus sp. JJ634 | reverse complement strand
GGGAGCAAGCTCCCATTGATTCGCTCGACTTGCATGTATTAGGCACGCCGCCAGCGTTCGTCCTGAGCCAGGATCAAACTCTCCGATAGAATTTGACTTGCTCATGTTGTACTTTTTTAATAGTGTGTACTCACTTTAAAAATTAACGTTGGCGTTTCTGTTTTGTTTAGTTTTCAAAGAACTACGTCATCTTAGCGACATTTCTTATCATAACATAACTTCTCAAAGTTAGTCAATAACTTTTTTTAAAATATTTTTTCACACTGGAAATTAACTTAGACATTCTACTTCCATCTTCATTAACTTCTCAACGCCTACTAAAAAATCTTTTGTGGAATCCGTAGTAGGAATTACAATGTTACTATTTTAATATAAAAAAGTCAACCTCTTTTTAAAAGTACTTTTTATCAACTTTTATTATTCGTTAACTTCTTAAAAATCATCTATTTGTCTAGAACCCCTTAAGGGGAATTACAATATTACTATTTCAACATAAAGAAGTCAACATCCTTTTAAAAAAACTATACTCTGATGAAACTTTTTTTGTATGTCGCCTTACTATAACGAACAAGATAAGAGGAATCCTTTATATTTCTGAAATAAAAATACAAGTGAACGGAGACTTAATGAATGGAACATATTAAACAATTGCTGCGCGATTACGGCTATCCTGAAGAAGAGATTCCCAATGTATTGAAAGAGCTCGGAACAACAGACTACGAACAGATAGAAAAAAGCATCATGCCTTATCGCGACATAACAGCTAATAGAGATAACCAAGACCGATTCTAGTTTTACGAGCCCCCACCTTAAGGAATGTGAACAGGAAAGCCTAATGAGCAGGTGGGGGTAGTTCATCAACCACGTTCTTCCTCTTCAGCCTCAATGTATTTAAATGCTGTTTACTTCTCCTTTGTATAGTGAAGAATGATTATGAGGTGATAAAGATGGAGATTTTTTTAATTTTGGGCAGTATCATTGCTCCCGCACTAATGATTATACTTCAAAGAAAATGGTTTAAGTTTCGGATTATTTTTCATGTAGCAGCGATTTTATCAGCACTTATTTTTGGGAATATTGCTTCTATCTCCATCCATCAAATCATCGAAGATCAAACAGTATTCATGACCAATATCCACGCTTTATTTCTCAACCCTCTTTTCTTACTAACCGGGGCATATTTAGGCCTATATCTACTCTATACGCTTGCTTTACATACATTGAATGATATCAGTCATTCAAATTAAAAAGCGGATTTATTTTGTTACCGTCTTCCAATTACTCTTGCGCCAGTTTTCTTAGGTCTTCTTTATTTTGAAAAGGAGATATATCCTGTCACTATGCGCACAAATTCCCCCTCCGCTAATCTGAAGAAATAGTACCCCACCAAAAATATAGAATTTTTATTGAATTATGACTTCCCTCACTGTATAATTACTTTAAAAGAACTAAGTTCACTATTAGTGAAAAAAGAAGCCCTTTTGCCCCTTACTGATAGTCATACATTCTAAAGAAACATTACGAACAAAGAGTTTTACAAGTATAAAGCAGATTCATACTAATACTCTACTAAAACTCAAAACTTCAACCGCTTTTATTCTAAAATCTGTTCCTTATTTCAAGGATAATGACATAGTTAGAATAAAAGCGGTTATTTTTATTGTTAAGTACATTAATGTTCTAGACTGTAGCATATATGTGGTTATTAGTTATGTATGGTTAAGTACGTAATATGCAACCGGCCGCTTATCCGCCCGGATCAAACTTAATGTTTTTAATTACATAATACAAGGTATGATAAGCATAGGGTTTTATAACGAACCGTAATAAGCTTCTACAAAGGGGCTGGTTGCTTTGCATAGACGTAAAAATATGCCTCTCATTCTTATTTTGTGTGTTTTCTTGCTCATATTCCTTGTCGTCAATGCTATCCGCAACATTAAAGTTTACATTGTATATAGTTCAGGTATTATGCCTTTATTATTGATAGGGTTCATAATCTTAGTTGTTGCTATTCTTTGTTTTAGACGTTCCTAAATAGGAAGTCAAAGGGACTGTCCCTTCCTTTTCTTGTTTCCTAGATTTTGTTCTTCAAAGCTTTGGTAAGGGACATTTTCCTTGTCTAATTCCCTCATTTTTGTCCTTCATAACTCTGATGAAGGACGTTTTCCTGACCCGATTTCTCATTTTTGTCCTTTAACTCACTTTAAAAAAGAAAAAAAGGAAGTATCTAAGAAGAATAATCGTTCAACTAAACGGAGGGGCAGCCCCGAAAGTCATTTTTCATTCCCATGAAAATGAATCACACTCAATACTCAAACAAGCTACGAATAGTCCACCCCATAGGCAGCATAATAAAAGAAAAAGGAGAGCGATTTTGTGGAAAAAGAGGTAATTATCGAAGAACTAAATACTTTATTAAGAGGTACATATATGGGGATACGTTCGTTTGAACATTATATCCAAAAGGTAGACGATGAGGAGATAAAGAAAACATTTCAGTCCATGCAGCAGGATGTAAAGCTGAGTGCTCAACAAATAGCGGAACGAATTCAGAATCTAGGTGGAGTTCCGGCCGACGATGAAGGTGTCTCTGGATCCATGCACAGCTTTATGCATAAAGTCATGCTTCCTGATGATACAAACAAGATTATCGAGGATGCCTTAGAAGGATTAGATAACTACGGCGTTCAATATTCCGAGGAACTTGTAAAGGGCGATTTAGATCCGGAGAGTAAAAAAATCGCTGAAAAAGTGATTGATACTAGTCGAAGACAGGTTGAAAAATTACGGCATTTATTACATTAATAATCTCATCAAATTAATATTTTTCACTAGAAGGAATCAACGCTGATTCCTTCTAGTGTTGTTTTCTTCGAGGGAAATGAACACAAAATCCCTCACCTTGTATCCAATATATCTAACGTTTGTTAGTATATAGTATGTCTAACTGAAAGGAGGAAAAGGCCCAGTGGATAACAAACTAGCATTGCTATTGATTGGTGCAGGGGCCTCTTTATGGGGAATTATCGGTCTATTTGTAAGCTCTCTTTATGAAATGGGATTTTCCCCGATACAGGTTGTTACAATTCGCGCCTTATCCGCAACTTTATTTTTAGTACTTTATATCATTTTTAAGAATCGCCAGCTTTTAAAAATCAAAGTATCTGATAGTAAATATTTTATCGGAACCGGCATTTTTAGTTTCGTCCTGTTTAATTGGTGTGTGTTTAGCGCGATTAAAGAAACATCTATTTCAGTTGCAACCATTCTTCTTTACACCGCACCTGCCTTTGTCACTATTTTTTCAAGATTCATTTTTAAAGAATTCCTAACGACACGAAAGGTTTTAGCCTTACTTATAACATTTATCGGTTGCTCATTTGTTATTGGCATCCTCCCAAATACGAATGAATCCATCTCACTATATGGACTCATTCTCGGACTTGGTTCAGGTCTTTTTTATGCACTGTACAGTATATTCGGGAAATTTGCACTTAGAAAATACAACTCTTTAACTGTTACTGCCTATACGTTTTTGTTCGCAGCTATTGCAGTAACTCCTTTTAGTGGATTGTGGCTCGTGGTTCCTTTATTTTCAGATATGAAAGTATGGGTGTACATAATAGGTCTTGGTTTTCTCTCAACCATGCTGCCTTTCATTTTTTATACAAAAGGATTAAACACAATAGAATCAAGTCAAGCATCCATAATCGCTACAATCGAACCAGTCGTTGCATCTCTAGTAGGTTTTTTAATTTTCCACGAAAAATTGAATGTATGGCAATACTTCGGTATATTTCTAGTTATCGCGGCTGTCATTATTGTTCAAGAAACATCAAAAAAGACTAAAAAATCCGTGATTTCTAATGAGTTATCCCTATAAACGACTCATTATTAGGTGAAAAAGAAATCTTTACAGCAGGCCAAAACTTTATGAATGAAATTACAACGCTTGCAGGCGGCCATAACATCTTCTCTGATGTAAAAGATGGTTGGGTAACTGTATCTAAAGAAGATGCAGTAGCGCGTAATCCAGAAGTCATTGTCGTGATTGATTATGGTGATACCACTGCAGAAAGTAAAATTGAATTTTTAAAACAGGATCCAGCTTTAAAAGAAACATCAGCTGTTCAAAATGAACGCTTTGTCATTTTACCACTTTCAGCAGCATCTGAAGGCATACGCGCAGCACAAGCCATTGAAATTTTAGCAAAAGGATTTTATCCAGAAAACTTTAAAAAGCAAACACTGTCAAAAGGCATAAAGAGCATGATATTTTTCTTTATGCTTTTTGATATTAATAAATATCGCACTCATCCTAGTCCCCTCATTGAATCAAACTACTCCCCATAATACCTGTACGAAATAATTCCCTCTGAGTTTAAAGCAGATTTTTTTATTTATAGGTGTATAAAAAGTTGATAGTTTGGTAATGATATAGATAAGGAAGTTATGTTAAAGGAGGCAAAATGATGTCAAGAGAAAGCCAATTAGTGTTGTCTAATTTCATTGATAAAAACCAATTTAATCTAAACTCTTACCTCACATGTTTGTTTCATCAATTTTATAATAACCTTCCTAATCAACCTAAGAAATAAGATAAATTAACCCTAATTATTGGTTAAAAAACAAAATCAACCGGATATAATAACAAAAAACTACTAATAAAAGTATTTGAATTTTCTGAAAAATATTGTTATAATAAAAAAAAGGTCAAGGAGTTGATTTTCAATGAAAAAGAATTTGCTTAGCACACCAACAATTAATGAGGTAAATATTATGGATTCCGAATTTGCTGAAATGGTGTTAAACAAAGTCCTTTGTGATTTCCGAAAAGAGCAACTTCGAGAAGAGATTGATCGATCATTAGAGAATCGAAACAAAGAAGAATTCCTACGATTAACAGAAGAATTAAAACGTATTTCTTAAATCCGTTATATACATCGAAATGATTTTAAGATAAAACAGCGTAAGAAGCCTGGACAAGGCTTCTTTTTATTGTCCCTTCTCTTTTGCAAATAAAACGTTAAATGTATTTGTGTTTTGCTATAATGATAGAGTTATGATGACTCGAGGGACAATAGTACACTTGCATTGGCAATCCCCACTTGAAAAGTTCAGTATTTTCAACTATATTAACAAACAATATATTAAGTTAGGGGTATATACATGGTAAGGAAAGTTGTATCAGCAATGGAAGTTGCTAAATTGGCAAATGTATCTCAATCGACGGTATCACGGGTGTTTACACCGGGAGCAAGCGTATCAGAAAAAACAAGAAAGAAAGTATTGAAAGTAGCAGAAGAACTGGATTATCAACCTAATGCATTAGCAAGAGGACTCATTACAAGAAAAACGAATATGGTTGGCCTAGCAATGAAAGATATCCAGAATCCCTTCTATCATGAGGTTTTAGGGATATTTACAAAAAAGCTAAGAGCACAAGGATATTCCGTATTATTTGTATATACGGAAAATGAAGAAATTCAACAAGAAGAAATTAATCATTTCTTAGAATACAACGTAGAAGCTGTTATTGTAACGGATGCCCTTCTCTCTTCAAAAGTTGTGGCAAAACTTCAAGATTATGATATTCCTGTCACATTATTCAACCGACATGATAAAAATTTATTATGTAATTCTGTCAGCTGTGACAATATCAGCGCTGCCAACGAAATTGCTGCCTATATTTACGAAAAAGGGCATAGAGATATCGTTTTTATCACAGGGAGAATTAATACATCCACAAGCCAAGACAGACAGAAAGGATTTACAGACTTTTTTAAAAATAAAGGGATCGATATTACGATATTAGAAGGAGATTACACATACGAAAAGGCCTTTAATCTTACAAAAAATATGCTGGAAACTGGACATAGACCTGAAGCCATTTTTGGAGCTAATGATATAACAGCTTTAGGTGCGTTAGATGCGCTAAAGAAAAAAAATATTTCTGTTCCAGATGAGACGATTGTAATCGGATTTGATGATATAAAAATGTCATCTTGGCCTAATTATGCCCTATCAACCTGGGTACAGCCTATAGAGCAAATGGTTGACGAAACCATTAATTTATTAATGTCCGATTCAAATCATAACCAGTATCAAACAGTTAAACTAAAGGGTCACTTTATTCATCGTAAAACCACGAAATAGTATGAATATTTTATATATTGACAATTGTAAACGTTTACCTTATGATTCTATACAAGCGATGATAAATCATGTTTTTGCATATGAATGCAAAAACTTAAACCTCTTTGCATACGTATGCAAATTCTTTTTTCTCGTTTTTGCATACGTATGCAACATACTATAAAAAAGGGAGAGATTGTAATATGGCAATTTATTTAAAACAAGGTAAAGTAGCGGAAGATATTCAAAAGGACGATGCAAAGGTTTCTGAAATAGTTAGTTCTACTATTAAGAAAATTGAAGAAGAAGGCGATAAAGCTATCAGAGAATTATCGGAAAACTTTGATAAATGGAGCCCTGAAAGCTTTCGTTTAACGGAAGAACAAATCGAGGAAATCTGTGCTTCTATTCCGGCACAAACTGTAGAAGATATTGAATTTGCACAAAACAATATTAGAAGATTTGCAGAAGAACAAAGAAAATCTATGACAGATATTGAAGTAGAAACAATGCCAGGTGTTATTCTTGGACACAAGAATATTCCAGTAAACAGTGTAGGCTGCTACATTCCTGGAGGACGTTATCCAATGGTTGCTTCCGCACATATGAGTGTACTGACGGCTAAAGTAGCAGGTGTTAAAAGAGTTATCGCCTGCACTCCACCGATTAATGGAGAGATTCCAGCTGCAACAGTCTATGCAATGCATAAAGCTGGAGCTGACGAAATTTATATTCTTGGCGGAATCCAAGCGATGGCTGGAATGGCAATCGGCACAGAAACAATTGAACCTGTAGATATGATCGTTGGACCTGGTAACGCATTTGTTGCTGAAGCAAAACGTCAATTATATGGCCGCGTTGGTATCGACTTATTTGCCGGCCCAACAGAAACACTAGTTGTTGCTGATGAAACAAGTGATCCAGAAATGATTGCAACAGACATTCTAGGACAAGGTGAACACGGACCAACTTCACCAGGGGCATTAATCACTACTTCCAAAGAAATTGCTGATGAAACAGTTAAAGAAATCGAAAGACAATTACAAATTTTGCCTACAGCTGATGTAGCAAGAGTGTCTTGGGAAGATTATGGACAAATCATTTTAGTTGAAGACGAGCAAGAGGCTTTAAAAGAGGCAGACCGATTAGCATTCGAACATGTTGAAATCCTTACAAAAAACCCTGATTTCTTCTTAGAGAATATGACAAATTACGGCTGCTTATTCTTAGGACCTGAAACGAATGTTGCTTACGGAGATAAAGTAATCGGAACGAACCACACATTACCTACAAAAGGTGCAGCAAGATATACTGGCGGACTTTGGGTAGGTAAATTCTTAAAAACGGTTACGTATCAAAAAGTTACATCACCAGAACAAAGTGCCTATATTGGTGAATACGCGGCTAGACTTTGCCAATTAGAAAACTTCGCTGGTCATGCTGAACAAGCATTACTACGTGTTCGCAAGTACGGAAATAAAAAATAAAGGAATATCCGGTCCTTTATATACAGAAGGTAGGTAGCTTATATGATAAGTATGTTTGGGTTAATTGGAGGCTTAATTTTATTAACCGTTCTCGTCATGAGAGGCATGAATCTACTAATCGTTGCTCCAATCTCAGCACTGTTCGTAGCAGTGCTGAACGGAGTGCCGCTATTCCCACAGTTTGCGGCTAAAGGAGAAGTAGATTTCATTACTGGTTACATGAGTGGCTTTGCAGGATTCATTACATCCTGGTACTTAATGTTCTTAGCAGGTGCTATTTTCGGTAAAGTTATGGAGGATAGCGGTGCTGCAGAAAGTGTATCACATTGGATTGTTTCAAAAATCGGAATGAAACACGCTGTGCTCGCTGTCGTGCTTGCCTGTGCAGTTTTAACATATGGAGGCGTTAGTTTATTCGTCGTAGCTTTCGCTGTATATCCAATGGCAGTTAGTTTATTTAAAGAAGCGAATTTACCTAGAAGATTTATACCAGCAGCATTAGCTTTTGGTTCTACTACGTTTACTATGACTTCTGCAGGGTCACCTGAAATTCAAAACTGGATTCCTATTCCTTACTTACAAACAAGCCCGTATGCAGGATGGGAAGTTAGTTTAATTACAGCTGTATTTATGCTTATATTCGGATATATCTGGCTTATGAAAATGATTAAAAAAGCTGTTAAAAATGGTGAACATTTTATTGAAAGAGAAACAGATAATACTGAGATAAGAACAAACTTACCACATCCATTATTAAGTTTAATTCCTTTATTAGCTGTTCTTATCGTGGCATTCGTTTTCCATGAGTCATTAGCTCAATCTGCTTTGATTCTTGCCCTACTAAGCGGTATTATTGCCACATGGTTATTAAACAGAAAATATTTCAGGAACTTTTGGGATGCAGTTAGTGAAGGAACAGCTGGTGCACTTATTGCAATCGGGAATACAGCTGCGGTAGTTGGCTTTGGAGGAGTCGCCAAAATAACTCCTGCATTTAGCACAGCAGTTGATTTCATGACGAGCATTCCAGGATATCCATTAATCGGAGGAGCTTTAGCCGTTATGGTTATTGCCGGATTAACAGGTTCTTCATCCGGTGGTCAATCCATTGCACTCCCTATTCTTGCTCCGCACTATTTAGATATGGGAGTTAACGCAGAAGCCCTGCATCGAACCGTATCCATCTCATCTGGTACGTTAGATTCATTACCTCACGGAGGATATGCTGTAACAACAATTAGAGCCATCGCTGGTGAAACACATAAAGACGCCTACCCCGCATTTGGTGCGATGACAGTAATTGTACCAATTGTAGCAGTAGTTCTTGCTGTTATCCTGTTCTCAATTGGTTTAGGGATTTAAGTTAGAAATAAAAGAAAGCGCTTTTACTTTCTTATTCTTATTCATAAAGCCGTATGTAGCGATGCTATATACGGCTTTTATGTGTGCATTAAAGTTACCGTCAGAAAAAACCAATGTCTTAATGACTTGATCAAGGAAGGACGAAATAACAATCATCCATAATAGATAGTTTTCTCTGTGGCCGGAAGCCTTTGTTACTGACCGAACCTCAAAAATACCTACTTCTTTGCTTCCGTTTCTTTTTCTTTACCTCTAATGTATTCCGTCATACTTAATTATTCTGCGACTATATCATCTTGAATCTGATTATGTATACATTCTTCTACTACCTTCTTGTTTCTTCCGACTGTTGCCGCATACTATCTGAGTACACCAGAATTTTTGTGACGATTACATAGCATTTTAGTGCGTGGAGTATTTTTTTAATGCCTTTCATGATTTTGCTATATATTACTTATCTTCTGTATTTAGAGAAGTTTTTAATACCACGCTGAAAGCTCTTTGAATTCTAGGCTAGTCCTAGGGTTTTCTTTTTCATAGACAAAAAAACAGCCCCCTACTACTTGGGGCTGTTCGCTTTTGCTTGGCGACGTCCTACTCTCACAGGGGGAAACCCCCAACTACCATCGGCGCTGAAGAGCTTAACTTCCGTGTTCGGAATGGGAACGGGTGTGACCTCTTCGCTATCGTCACCAAACATTATGTAGAAGGATTGTTCCTTCA
>NZ_JBALMU010000197.1:0-6195 GCF_036962285.1 Bacillus sp. JJ634 | reverse complement strand
TCAACAACGTTATTTAACAGAACCAATTTTTTAATAAAGTCAGAAGGGAATGAGAATACATATGGGCTTTTTTGACTGGTTAGATTTTAAAGAAGGTCTCCCTTTATGGTGGTCGTATAGGTTGAATCGCTCATCCAAAGAGTCAGTCGAGGAAATTTTTGAAAGCATCACAAAGACTCGCGTTAATCTTTTATACGAATGGACCAATGAGCGATGGGCTTCTTTAGAAAAACGAGCGCAAGAATTAGAACGTATCTCTGAGCAAAATTTAAATTCTTTTTTAGAAGTTTCCAAAGAAAAAAGTACATATTTTACTGAATTATTCATTCTAAATCCACAAGGAAAAGTAGTCTTTTCAAGCTACCCAAAGCATATCGGTCACACTTACAATACAAATCAAACTCCAATATATAAAAAAGCAATAGAGCGGGTCATCGAAACGGAGCAGCACCTTCTTTACGGTCCCTTTACGGATTCGTTAACATTAGAAATCGGACCCCGCACTTCCAAATTCCATGATGAAGTTACGATTTTATTTTTCCAACCCGTCATAAAAGATGGCGCCCTCGTTTATATACTAGTCGGTCGACTTCCAAACGATGTGATAGGAGATTTAATTCAACGAGAGGCTGGACATATTTATCAAGATTCCGGCGATAATTATATTTTTATGATTGACTCTCACCTAGATCCATCTATCGAACAAGGGATAGCATTATCTCGCAGCCGGTTTGAAGACCAGACCTTCTCACTCGGAGAGAATTTAAAAGATGGTGTAACAACAAAACATTGGGGAATTGTAAAAATTAAGAAGCATACTGAATTTGAAATTCGCTTCACCGATCCTGCCACCCAAAAATTACATCCTGGTGTTCAACATACGATTGACAATGGAGAAAATCTATTCGTTGAGTTTCCTGGATATCCTGATTATCGCCACATTCCCGTCATCGGAAAAGGAGTTACTTTCCAGCTGCCTGGTTCACCTGATGTTTGGGGTATGATGTGTGAAGGTGATTTAGAAGAAGTATATCGAACACGTTCTATCGGCTTTCGTTTAGGCAAGAGCTTCATCCTGCTTACCATGCTTGGAATTGTACTCTATCAACTTTTAACGGCTTTTTTCGTTCCACCATGGTTAGCTTTACTCATTAACATTTTATACGGTGTACTCGCCACTTCCTATTTTTATAAAAAACAATTAAAACCAATTGTTAATCGTTTAAATCGAGTGACGGAAATGATTCAAACAATCGCAGAAGGCGGCGGTGACTTAACGATTCGTGTAAAAAAAGAATTGCTTTCCAATGATGAAACGGGGGCTATGGGACGCTGGGTTAATAATTTCATAGACAGTCAAGAAGAATTAATTTATCAAGTAAAATCAGCTGCACTTGATGTCGAACAAATGAATCAAACATTACATAAGCGAACCGTTATCGTTGAGCAAAACTCCCATTCCGTTATTGAACAAATGAATGAAATGTTAGAGAGCACACAGCAGCAATTACACGACGTACATCAAGCTATGAATCAAGTCGATCAAATCCACGAAACATTAAATGGTATGGAAAAAATGAGTCAGGAACAATTGCTCGAAGCACAAAAACAAGTCGCAGGCATCGACGATAAAATGAGCGAGATTGTGAAAAAGGTTCATGATACGCTCACCTTAACCGAAACATTCACACAATCTTCTCAAAATATTGAACGCATCGTCAATACAATTAATGCTATTGCTGAACAAACGAATTTGCTCGCCTTAAACGCAACAATTGAAGCTGCTCGCGCCGGCGAGTATGGAAGAGGTTTTGCTGTTGTTGCCCAAGAAATACGCAAGCTCGCCGATCAAACGACTTTCGCAACAAAGGAAATTAAACATACGTTAGAAAACATCGAACACAGTTCTTCACTTGTTCAGAATTCTATTCAAAACAGCAGCGACGAAGTGGAAAAAGGTTCTGAATATATTCGCGTTGTACGTGATGTATTAACATCCATGTCTCAAGCATCTGCAACCCAACCAAATGTAACAGAACAAATGCGTGATATCATTCGCAGCATCGCCATCGTCAACGAACAAAACTTCCGTACGGTGGAAAATGTTGATAGGTCCACTAAGAAAATGGTGCATTTAATTCAAGACACACGCTATGATAATGAACTAAGTTCTCTCGTAATCAATACACTTGCACAATATGTATCCAAGTTTCATCTTTCTAACGATAAATCTTAAAAAAATAGGTATCCCCTCAATACGGGGATACCTATTTTTTACTAATCTATTAAGCTTGTTGCGGCACAGCTAGGCCAAGCCCTTCAGCAACACGTGTACCGTATTCTGGATCTGCTTTGTAGAAGTGGCTAATTTGACGAAGTTTAATTTCTTCAAGTTCTACCGGCTTCATCGCCCCTACAATATTGGCAACTAGACGAGTACGCTCTTCTTCACTCAGCAAGCGATAAAGGTCACCAGCCTGAGTGTAATGATCATCATGATCATATGCTACTTGCGCAGCTTGTCCTGTTACATCAAATGGAGTAACTTTCGCTTCAGGTACTTCATTTGGACCACCAAAGCTATTTGGCTCATAGTATACAGAACGTCCACCATTACCATCTCCAGCCATAAAACCATCGCGTTGATGATTATTAACCTCTGCTCTTGGACGATTAACTGGAAGTTGGTTATGGTTTGCACCAACACGGTAACGATGTGCATCTCCATATGCAAATAAGCGTCCTTGAAGCATTTTATCTGGAGAAGCCTCTATACCTGGTACAAATGTTCCTGGCGAGAATGTTGCTTGCTCTACTTCAGCAAAGTAGTTTTCTGGATTTTTATTTAGAACCATACGTCCTACTTCAATTAATGGGTAATCTTTTTGCGACCAAACTTTTGTTACATCAAACGGGTCAAAGCGGTACGTGTCAGCATCTTCTAAAGGCATAATTTGAACGTAAAGCTTCCAAGCCGGGAAATCACCTTTTTCAATCGCATTGAATAAATCTTCTGTATGATAATCTGGATTTTCCCCTGCAAGTTTTGCAGCAAGGTCCACATCAAGATTTTTAACCCCTTGTTCTGTTCTGAAATGATATTTTACCCATACCGCTTGTCCTTCTGCATTTACCCATTTAAACGTATGGCTTCCGTACCCATGTTGATGACGAAGAGTAGCTGGAATACCACGGTCAGACATTAAGATTGTTACTTGATGTAAAGATTCAGGAGAATGTGACCAGAAATCCCATACCGCTGTTGGGTTCTTCAAGTGTGTTCTCGGGTCTCTTTTTTGTGTATGAATGAAATCCGGGAATTTAATGGCATCACGAATAAAGAAAACTGGTGTATTATTCCCGACAATATCGTAGTTTCCTTCTTCTGTGTAGAACTTAACAGCGAATCCACGCGGGTCACGAACTGTATCAGCTGAACCTAATTCTCCAGCTACTGTTGAGAAGCGAATAAACATGTCTGTTTCTTTTCCAACACCATTGAATAGCTTCGCTTTTGTATATTTCGACACATCATTCGTCACGGTAAAAGTACCATACGCTCCAGCACCTTTCGCATGAACAACTCGCTCCGGAACACGTTCGCGGTTGAAGTGTGCTAATTTCTCTAATAAATGTACATCTTGAATGAGAACTGGTCCACGTTGTCCAGCTGTAATAGAGTTTTGATTATCGCCTACTGGTGCTCCCCAGCTTGTCGTTAGTTTTTTCGTCATCTTCACGTCACCTCTTAATTAGAATTATTATTGATAATTAATATAATAAACTATATTAATTAAAAATCAATACTTATTTATAATAATTTTAATAAAGTAATAATATTCATTTGGAATAACATCCCAATAAATTGGTAAAATAAAAGATAGAAATCTAGTTTAATTATATAACCACTATTAAATATTTTCCAATTTTGTATTCTTTCTTTTAAATGTATGATTTTAATAATTTATCAATAAGCTCTAATGAAAGGGTATAAAAGAGAATGACCAAAATTACTATATTCAATATAAATTATAAAAATACCTAGTTTAGATCATTCATTTTCATCCTTTTTGAAAATCAAATGTTTCAGATATACAAGGGCTGTCTAAAAAGCCCCTAAAATAAAAAGCATTAACAAAAATCCAATGGACAGCTCCATTCCTTTGCAGGATTTTGTTGTTCATAGCTCCGATGAAGGACATTTCCCTTGTCTGATTCCTCCATTTTGGCCTTCAACATACCTTTTGAAGACGGTAAAAAGTAATGAATGATCTGAGGAGAATGATTGTTCAACAAAACGAGGAGGCTGCCCCCAAAGCCATTTTCATGACTTTTGGGGGCAGCCTCCTTTGCATTAAGCATGTTTTGGTGCTTCTTTAGCATATATTTCTTCTGCTGGTTTAGCCCGTTTAATGAAAAACGATAAAAGTAACGCTACCCCTATAAGAACAGTAGCAACTAAGAAGGCATCATTGATTCCGTCCACCATCGCCTTCACCATTACTTCACCTTTGATAGCTGCTAGCGCTTCAGCAGTCGGCTGCCCCGTTACTTGACTCATCGCAGATTCCATTAATTCTTCGGCATGTGCTTCCGTCCGTTTAGACATCACCGTAACCAATAAAGCAGAACCAATTGCCCCTGACACTTGGGACAAGGTATTGTTCATAGCTGTACCGTGCGGATTCATTCGTTGTGGTAGTTGATTCAATCCATTTGTCATAATTGGCATCATAACCATGGACATACCAAACATCCGAACGGTGTACAGTGTAATCAACTCCCAATATGGAGTTGTTAACGACAAAGTACTAAAATAGTACGTAGAAACAGCTGTAATTACTAATCCAATAATCGCTAGACTTCTTGCACCATGTTTATCAAATAGTTTACCGGTAATCGGCGACATAATCCCCATAACAACCGCACCCGGTAACATTAATAACCCTGAATGGATAGGTGAAATGCCTCGAATCGTTTGTACGTAAATAGGCATTAAAATCATGGCAGAAAATAGTGCCATATTCACGACCATCGAAATAACAGAAGAAAGTGCAAACATCGGATGTTTATAAATGCGGAAATCGAGCATGGGTCTCTCCAATTTCAATTGACGAAGAATAAATAAGATTAAAGCAATCGCTCCGATAATAATCGTTCCATAAACTTCTATATCTCCCCATCCTTTATCTCCTGCAGAACTGAAACCGTATAATAATCCACCAAATCCTATACTCGATAAAACAAGCGAAAGTATATCAAGTGTAATATTTACTTTCTCTTTTTTATCTTTGAGCATAAAGAAAGCAAATATTACAATAAGCGCTGCAATTGGTGCAATCATATAAAACAATGTTCTCCACGTGTAATGTTCAATAATCCACCCTGATAAAGTAGGACCAATTGCTGGAGCAAAAATCATGACTAATCCGAAAACACCCATTGCTGTTCCGCGCTTTTCAATCGGAAAACTTGTTAGCATAACGTTCATCAACAACGGCATCATAATGGCAGAACCTGCGGCTTGAATCATGCGTCCCACTAAAATAATTGCAAAACTAGGGGCGACTGCTGAAGCAACCGTACCAATTGTAAACAAAAGCATAGCTATTAAAAATAAATGCCTTACAGAATACTTCTGAATTAAAAAAGCTGTTGTTGGAATCAATACTCCATTTACTAACATGTACCCCGTTACCAACCATTGAACAGTCGTCGCGGAAATATCAAAATCTTTCATAATAGACGGTAAGGCTATATTTAATAACGTTCCATTCAGAAAAGCAATAAAAGCACCTGCTAACAGAATTCCAATAATCCCATACGGTGGACGCTTTGCATTTGCTGAATCGCTCATATTTCCGACCCCCTTGTAACGTTAGTCTATTTTTTTATACAACCGTTCTAATACAAAAATATCATACTCCTTTCATGCTATTTTGGCAATATCGATTCAAGTCAATTTGTCATCTGAATATAAATGAGATAGTATATTTTTTAGAACGACAGTCTAAAAGTTACAAGTTAAACATGCTTTCTTATTATTTTAAAAAGGTGATGTATCCAAATGAAAGAGCGGAAGCAGCAAGTGCTAAAGAATGCTCATCAACTATTTGTCGAAAAAGGATATCAAGCAACATCCATTCAAGACATTTTAGACTATAGCGGAATTTCAAAAGGCACTTTCTATAATTA